>JAALKD010000061.1 GCA_011088215.1 Sphingomonadales bacterium
TCTTCCGATCTCGGTAACGCACCCGGTGTCAACGTGAGTATTTCAATCGAACCGGTCTTGTTGTCCCAGATCGCATCAGTGACCGTAAGATTGAACGCCCCGGACGGGGAGGTACTATCGCAGTCAGCTGACGCCGATGATGGCGACGATCTGCAAAATCTTTTTGTTGGCTTGCGCTCGCAGTCGATAAGCGGTGAGTATTCTATCAGTCAGATATCCATTCAATTTAAGGGGGACCCAGCAGTTACCGGATTTCCGGAGAATGGTCTGGTGCTTGTCGCGGATGAGATTTCCAGCCTCGCAACAACGCGGTTTATAGATTTTGTGAACCCGGACGAGGATATCACGCCGCCTGAAGTGACTGATATATTGCTACCCACACGGTCGATCTTGGTTGACAACGATCTGCCGCTGAGGCTTGGGGGCGGAAATTCGGCGGAGATCACTTTTCAGGCAACAATCACAGATGATAAATCTGGCTTGAATGTGATTGAGTTCGAATTCGATGTTGGCCCTGGCGATCCTGCTGTCATTGGAGCGGAGGTCGGAATTTTTGGTGACCTTGACGAAGGCTCACAGCAACTTTCTGCTTTCAATACCGAGTCCCCAGCTGGCAATTATATATTTGAACTGCTGCGTGTTTCTGATGACCAGGGTAATACAGTCCTGTATACGGCCGATGATCTGGCGGGCCTTGGCTTTCAGAACTCGATTCAGGTTGTAACTCAACAGGCTTTGCAGGATGCAACCAGCCCGACGGTGACCAGCCTCTCGCTTTCGTCAAATGATGTGACGGTTGGCCCATCCGGTGGAAGCCTGACCGTGTCCCTCAATGCTAGCGATTCCGGCTTTGGTGCCACAGGGGTTCAGTCGGTTACGATTGTATTGATCAGTGAGCTGGGTAGTCGCTACCAGCTGGAGGCCAGTGTGTCATTTGGCGTCAACAATGACGGCACGGCCATTTTTCAATTTGCCCGAGATTTTCCCGCTGGGAATTTCGCGATTGAGCGGCTCAGCGTTAATGACGGCGCTTTCAATCGACAAGATATTGATCTGGATGATGCGAGTATCACAGTTGTCAATCCTGAAGCGGGCGATATCTCCGGTAACCGCTTGCGCGGAGACGATAAAGACAACGTTATTGTTGCGCGTGCTGGCAATGACACTGTTATTGGCGGGCTAGGGGACGACAATCTGGTTCTGGGTGGCGGCGATGACGTGTCGTTTGCTGGTGCGGGTGACACCGGGAATGATACGGTTGAAGGCGGCAGCGGAAACGACCTGATTGCTGCAGCGGCCGGGGATGACCTGATCGTAGGCGGTCAGATAATAACTGTTGAGGGACAAACTCTTTTGTTGCGCAGTCTGGAGACGCGGCTTGATGGATCGGACACTGTGTTCGGCGGCGACGGCGATGACACAATTTTTGGCGGCAGTCCGCGGTTCAGCACGGATGATCTAGATCAGGTTACAGTCGAAGACCTTGGATCTGTAGCGCCGGACTTGTTATTTGCTGGAGAGGGTGATGATTTGGTGCAGGCGTCCTTTGGTGATGACACCGTTGGTGGAGGCAGAGGCAATGACACTCTTAGAGGCGGCAGTGGCGATGATCTGTTTTTTGGTGGTAGCGGTGATGGAGATACCGCCGGCAGAAATGACGTAATTTATGGTGAAAATGGTAATGACGTCATTTTCGCAGCTGGCGGGAACGACAGCATTTTAGGTGGAGCCGACAATGATAGCATTTTTGGCGGTGTAGGCGACGACACGCTTGACGGCGAAGGCGGCCATGACGAGCTATCTGGCGGGACTGGTAATGATGTTCTGGCAGGCGGCGGAGGCCGCGATACATTCTTTTTTCGCCCTGGTAGCGGTTCGGATGTCATCACCGATTATGACGGCTCGGAAGATACAATTTTCTTAAGCCAGTATTCCAGCCGGTTTTCCAGTACTGCTGAGCTACTTGTCAACTCCAGTGTGGCGGTAGTTGACGGAGAGTCCGGACTGTTGATCGATCTGGGAGAGGGCGATCAGATATTTGTGCAGGGTGTTAGCAGTTTCTTTGAACTGACGATAACGTTTTAGGAAAACACGTCAGTTATTTACTTTGATAATGGTCACGACTGGCCTTTTGAGATTGGCAATCGGCTTCTGCGCAGTATCGTTCGAAGTGCAAAACTGGAATGAACCCGGTCAACTCCGGGCAAACTGGTTAAAATATGGTGCACCCGCTCATAGTCGGGTGCGTCCTTGACAACTACCCGGATGATATAGTCCACGTCGCCGCTCATTAGATAGCATTCCATCACCTCGGGCACATGGGCGACGGCGTCTTCGAAAGTCAGCAACTGTTCCTCGCGCTGGCTCGATAATGATACGCGCACAAATACAGTGCCTGGAAGGCCAACACCTGTGGCGTCCAAATGCGCAGCATAATGGGTAATGACACCTTTTGCGTCCAGTCCTTTGACCCGCCGCAAGCAAGCAGACTCGGACAGCCCGACCCGTTCCGCAAGTTCAACGTTACTAAGCCGCCCATCGCGCTGCAACTCGTCAAGAATAGCAATATCAATTTTGTCGAATTTGGCCATGCAAGGAATGTCCGTAATTTTAACTATTTACACAATATTCTTGTGAATTAGTAACTATTTAGGACTGACTATGCAAGGACACGTCAATTATTCTGCAGTAAATTGCGAAAATATCGAGCGGGACAAGCCGATATTTCATTCACTAAACAACAAAAGCGGGCGATTCATATAGCCCGAATTCACGGAGGCAATCATGCTGGTTGGTGTACCAAAAGAAATCAAAAACCATGAATACAGGGTTGGCCTGACGCCAGCGTCGGTACGTGAATTAATCGTCAATGGGCATGAGGTTGTTGTCCAGCATAACGCTGGGTTTGCCATCGGTTTTCCTGACGAGATGTATCAGGCCGTTGGCGCAGTCATCCTTGATACTGCACCTGAGATATTTGCCAAAGCGGATATGATTGTGAAGGTGAAAGAGCCACAGCCGATTGAGTGTGACATGCTGCGTGAAGGCCAAATTCTATATACTTACCTGCATCTTGCTCCGGACACTGTGCAAACCCAAGGGTTGATCAGGTCAGGTTCTATCGCCATCGCTTATGAAACAGTAACTGATCAATTCGGCGGATTGCCGCTGTTGGCGCCGATGTCAGAAGTGGCTGGACGTATGTCCATACAAGCCGGGGCACACGCATTGGAAATGAGCCAGGGTGGCCGCGGCATGTTACTTGGTGGTGTCCCAGGCGTGGCTCCTGCAAAAGTTGCTATCATTGGTGGTGGTGTTGTTGGCACCAACGCGGCACGCATGGCCGTTGGTATGGGCGCTGACGTCACCATCATCGATTGTTCAATCCGGCGCATGCAACAGCTGGATGATATTTTCAAAGGGCAGGTCAAGACTATCTTCTCGACCCAAGATTCGGTTGAAGAGCAGGTTCTTGCATCTGACCTGGTGGTTGGCGCTGTTTTAATACCTGGCGCAGCGGCACCGAAACTGGTTAGTCGAGACATGATCTCCAAGATGATGCGTGGCTCGGTTCTAGTCGATGTGGCCATTGACCAGGGCGGGTGTTTTGCCACCTCGAAGGCGACAACCCACCAGGATCCAACTTATGTGGTCGACGATGTGGTACATTACTGCGTTGCCAACATGCCAGGCGGAGTTGCCCGCACTTCAACACTGGCGCTGAATAACGCAACGCTTGGTTATGCCCTCGCCATCGCCAACAAAGGTTGGAAACAAGCGCTGGCGGATGATGCGCATCTGCTTGCGGGCCTTAATGTTTGTCAGGGCAACATTACATACGAAGCAGTTGCCAAAGATCAGAATTTGGCATTTGTGTCGCCAGAAGAAGCGATTGGCGGTGCATAAGATATGCGTTAAATACAGGCTATGAAACAAAAGCCTCAGCTAAAGATATTCAGCCTTGGCGGCACCATTGCGATGGCGCCGACCCAAGATGCAGAGTCCGGCGTTCGCCCGACCTTCAGTGCCCAGGACATCATTGCTTCCACACCCGAGTTGGCGGAAGTGGCCGATATATCGGCGGAAAGTCTGTCGCTGAAGGGCAGTGCTAACTTGTGTTTTTCAGAGATAGCCGAGTTGTGCCAGCGTGCTGCTACGGTTTCTACTGGCGGTATCATGGTCACGCAGGGCACCGATTCGATGGAAGAAAGTGCCTTTTTGGCGAGCCTGTTGCACCGTGGCCCTCAACCAATGGTGTTTACTGGTGCCATGCGGTCCCCCACGCAGCCCGGCGCAGATGGCAGAGCCAACCTGATGGCGGCGGCGCTAACAGCTTTGACAACTGAAGGCCCTGCAGTCTCTGTGGTGATGAACGATGAAATTCATCATCCCTATTATGTCACCAAATCTCACACATCAAATGTCGCCGCATTCCAAAGCCCAGTGCGTGGGCCAGTTGGCCAAATCGCCGAGGGCAATGTTTTTTTACATCCGGTTCAACCGTCTCCAACCTTTGATATCCCTGAGAAGTTTGCACCAGTTGCCCTGTTGAGTGCGGTTCTTGATGACGATGGTAACCTTTTCGATACTATTTTGAGTGCAGGATATACCGGATTGGTTGTAGAAGGATTCGGCGCAGGGCATGTTTCTGAAAAAATTGCGGAAAAATTGGCTGCTATTGCTGCAAAAATTCCGGTTATTTTGGCATCTCGTGTACGCGCCGGTTCAGTGTTTGAGCGGACCTATGGATACCGCGGCGCTGAGATTGACCTTCTCAACAAGGGATTGGTGCCGGCGGGAAGGCTGAGCGGACGAAAAGCTCGCATTTTGCTGTCTCTGATCCTGGGTTTGAAAGAACCGGATTGGCGTCAGGGATTCACTCACGTGGTCAAACACGTATAGCGTTTCCAAAAAAGCCGCTGATAACCGGTTGGTTATTAATGTGTTTTGGGGACTCGTGTGTTTCAGGTGAATAGGTTTCAACCGGCAACTGGTTTAGGTCATATCTTCTTTTGGTACGATAATTGGCGGCTTGCTGCGCGGGTTCGCTCGCGTATGCTGGCGTCCGGATTTATCGAGTATCCACTCGGTGACGAACGCGTTCATTGCTTCCTGTGCGACGATTTTGAAACCTGTCTGCCGGTATTGAGCAATTTTCTGGATGACAAGGAAAAGCGTCAAGTTTCGGTTCTTACAGCTGATTCCGCTCGGCCCAATTTGTTTGATTTTGGCCATCTGAAGTCTATCGAGACCCACGAAACGCAATTGCTGGGTCGATGGCTGGGCGATATGTTGATGGATCGGAGGTATCGCTCGTTAATGCAGCCAATCGTCAACGCCAAAAACCGCGCGGACGTTATAGGCTATGAATTCCTCATGCGTGGCTTGCACACGGACGGTACAGATATTCCCGCTCCCAGTCTTTTTGGCACCGCCGAAAAATGCGAGATGTCCTACGCAGTAGATATGGCAGCGGGGGAAAGCGCGACGCGCACCGCCAAAAGCCATAACATTACGTCAGATGTCTTTGTAAATGTGCTGCCGCACACCATCGGCGATGAAGCAGGGTTTGATGCCTGGTTGCGCTCGGTATTGTTCGCATCCAACATACCGGCTGAGCAGATTGTTTTTGAACTGGTGGAAAGCCAACAACTCGCGTCTGTGGGCGCACTCAAAACTGTTGTGGACAAGCTGCACGATCACGGTGTTCGCGTCGCCATGGATGATTTTGGCAGCGGGTTTAACAACTTGATCGGTTTGATTGAAGTGGAACCGGATTTCATTAAACTGGATAAGTCGCTTGTGCAGGACCTGAGAACGGACCAGAGGAAGTGGAACCTGATTGCCAATCTGATGGATTCCGCCAAGGATTCAGACATTGCCGTGATCGCCGAAGGGATAGAGGATGTGGACACCGCTGACATTCTCACGCGGCTCGGCGTTGACTACCTTCAAGGCTATTATATTGGTTTCCCCAAAGATAAACCGCTGAGCCAGACCCTTATCGCAGTATAAATTGCGATGTTTTTACTCTTATAAGAGGCACGACGCTAATTTGGTGAGTAGAGCGTCCAGCTGTGCTTTTTCGCTGTCCGACAATTGCTCTAATAATTTTGATTCGTGCCCGAGCGCGATTGGGATCACATCTAGGTAGGTTTTTTTACCGGTTTTTGACAACGTCAAAACCGACCGCCGTCGGTCGTCGTCGGCAAAATAGCGCTCAATGCGACCAGACTCTATCAACTTGTTGACTGCGCGGGACACTGCAACCTTATCCATGGCTGTGCGGTCGGCCACTTGGCCAGCTGATAAGTCAGGTTCCTCTCCCAAAACTGCCATAACGCGCCATTCCGGAAGAGAAATCTGAAAACGTTCCTCATAACTGTCGGCGATGGAGCGACTGATCCGGTTTGACAAAACCGATAACCTGTAGGGTAGGAACTCAGATAGTTTAAGCGTGTTGTCTGACATTTATTTTCCAAACATCGTCACAGGAGTTGCAATTAGTTTCTAGTGAAACTAATATGCGTTTAATAAAGGAAAGCAGATTAATCCAATCATATTTCCTGGTCATTCTACACATGTTTCTTTTGGAGAGTTTAGCCATGGCAGATTTATTTGAAAACCCTATGGGTCTATGCGGATTTGAGTTTGTTGAGTTTGCCGCGGCCGAGCGAGGCATCCTTGAACCGGTGTTTGAGATGATGGGTTTTACCAAAGTGGCACGTCATCGGTCGAAAGACGTGGAGTTGTGGCGTCAGGGCCAGATTAATTTCATCACCAATTACGAACCAAAATCGCCGGCGGCGTATTTTGCTGAAGAACACGGTCCGTGCGCATCAGGTATGGCCTTCCGGGTGAAAGACAGCCATCTGGCTTACACTCGCGCGATCGAGCAGGGCGCGCAGCCGGTGGACGTGCCAACTGGCCCAATGGAATTGAAGCTACCGGCGATTAAGGGCATTGGCGGCGCCATGCTGTATTTGATCGACCGGTTTGAGGAAGGCCAGTCCATATATGATATTGATTTCGAGTGGCTTGAGGGAGTTGATCGTAACCCGGTTGGTTGCGGCTTTGACGTAATCGACCACCTTACCCACAATGTCTACCGTGGACGGATGGACTTTTGGGCCAACTATTATGAAAAATTATTCAACTTTCGGGAAATTCGCTATTTCGATATCAAAGGTGAATATACCGGTTTGCTGTCTCGGGCCATGACTGCGCCTGACGGTTTGATTCGCATTCCGCTTAATGAAGAATCTGGCGGCGGCAGCGGGCAAATTGAAGAATATTTGATGCAATATAACGGCGAAGGTATCCAGCATATTGCTTTCTCATGTGATAATCTCATCGAATGCTGGGACCGATTGAAGGAACGAGGTGTTCCGTTCATGACAGCGCCGCCCGAAACATATTATGCCATGTTGGACGACCGTTTGCCGGGCCACGGCGAACCTGTTGCCGAGCTGCAAACCCGGGGGATTTTGCTGGACGGTTCAACCGAGGACGGTGATCCGCGTTTGTTGTTGCAGATTTTTTCCGAAACCCAAATTGGTCCTATTTTCTTTGAGTTTATTCAACGAAAAAAAGATGAGGGTTTCGGCGAAGGCAACTTTAAAGCTTTGTTCGAATCTATCGAACGCGACCAACTGGCGCGCGGGGTGATTGGCAACAAGGAAGATGCAGCGTAAACTGTATCGCTGAGGCTGCCATAACGGCGGGACAAGAAAGGCAATACGATGGAGTTGAAACGTATTCACCATGTGGCGTATCGGTGCCGGGATGCCAAGGAAACGGTAGAGTTCTACCAAAAAAATCTGGATATGGATTTCCTGCTAGCCATCGCCGAAGACGAGGTTCCGTCAACTGGCGAACCCGATCCCTACATGCATCTGTTTCTGGATGCTGGAAACGGTAATGTTTTGGCTTTCTTTGAATTGCCGACTCAAAAAGACATGGACCGGGATCAGAATACGCCTGAATGGGTTCAGCACATTGCATTTGAAGTAGAGGACATGGATGCGCTTCTGGCGGCAAAACAACGTCTGGAAGCAGCTGGAATTGAAGTGTTAGGCCCGACCGAGCATACAATTTTCAAATCGATCTATTTCTTCGATCCGAACGGACACCGGTTAGAGTTGGCGGCAAATACTGCGAAACCCGGAATGCTTGAGGAATTGAAGCGTGTTGCGCCCGCCATGTTGGAAGAATGGTCCAAGACCAAGAAAGCCCCTCGGCATGCGGCCTGGTTGCACGGGGATGGTGATTTTTCAGCGGGACCCAAGGCCTAGTTAATTCGTTTGAAAGTTGGGCTTGGGTACGAATAACTGATTGATATATAGGGTATTTATGAAACTTGCTTCTTTAAAAAATGGCCGCGACGGCAAACTTATAGTGGTGTCTCGCGACCTGACCAGAATGACCGAGGCTGCCGCAATTGCGCCGACACTTCAGGCTGCACTTGATGATTGGAATGGGTCGCTGCCGCGTTTGCGCGGTTTGTACGAATCGCTTAATTCAGGCGCGGTTGCGGGCAGTCCGTTTGTTGAAGCTGACTGTGCATCACCGCTGCCGAGGGCGTTTCAGTGGGCGGACGGTTCGGCCTATGTCAACCACGTTGAACTGGTTCGCCGGGCGCGTGGCGCTGAAATGCCAGCGTCTTTCTGGACCGATCCGTTGATGTATCAAGGCGGGTCAGATTCATTTTTAGAGCCGCGCGGTGACATCGTAATGCCACAAACTGAAGGCTGGGGTGTGGACTTTGAGGCGGAAGTTGCTGTTATAACCGACGATGTGCCAATGGCGGTAACCGCTGGTGACGCTGGCAACCATATCAAATTGGTGATGTTGGTTAACGATGTGTCGTTGCGTGGCTTGATCCCCGGCGAACTGGGCAAGGGTTTCGGATTCTTCCAGTCAAAACCATCCAGTGCTTTCAGCCCCGTGTGTGTAACCCCGGATGAACTGGGCAGCGCGTGGCAAGACAATAAATTGCACCACCCGCTGGTGTCACACTTGAACGGTAGTATGTTCGGCAAGCCTGATGCGGGCGTTGATATGACCTTTGATTTCGGACAGTTGATCGCGCATGCCGCCAAGTCGCGGCCATTGGGAGCTGGTGCGGTTATCGGTTCCGGTACAGTTTCTAACAAACTTGACGACGGACCGGGAAAACCCGTGGTGGAAGGCGGCGTTGGTTATAGCTGTATTGCCGAAATTCGGATGATCGAGACAATCGAGAGCGGCGCACCGACAACACCCTTTATGGATTTCGGGGATCAGGTTCGTATCGAAATGTTCGACCAGGACGGGGCGTCCATATTCGGCGCAATCGACCAAACATTGGTTAAAGGGTAGGCCGTGGAATTATATGGATATTTCCGGTCTTCTGCGGCTTATCGCGTGCGGATCGCGTTGGCGTTAAAAGGACTTGATTTTGACAATATCCCAATCAATTTGGTACCCGGTATCAGCGAGCAGCGAAGTAAGGGCTATCTCGCAATTAATCCGCAGGGCAGGGTGCCATTTTTTACCGACGGTGACGTGGGTATAAGTCAGTCACCCGCAATTCTAGAATATCTGGACGAAGTCTACCCGCAGGTTCCACTTTTACCTTCCGATGCAACCGGCAGGGCAACTGTTCGCCAGTTAGCGAGCTTAATTGGCTGCGACATCCATCCGTTGCAAAATGTTTCCGTGTTGCAACGCCTCAAGGGCGAGTTCGATGCTGATTCTGATGCTGTTATTGCTTGGGTCCAACACTGGATTAGGGAAGGTTTTTCTGCCTTCGAAGCTTTGATCGCCAACGCGAGTGGCAGCTTTTGTTTTGGTGATACAGTGTCGTTAGCTGATGTTTATCTTGTGCCGCAGGTATACAATGCCCGACGATATGAAATCTCGCTTGAAGCTTTTCCGGAAATTGTCCGCATCGACCATGCTTGCAACCAACTGAAGGCGTTCCAGCAAGCAGCGCCTGAAAATCAGCCGGACGCACCTGCCGTCTAGTTGAGCATCGGCAGTGTCAATTTGATCAAGTTCATTGATCCCAATCTGGCCCTAATTGCGACTTATAGCAACTTTCCTAAAGTCTATACCGTCAATTGTTTTCGCTAATTATAGAAATTGCGCTATTACCAGCGCGGATGTTTCTAATTGATCGATGCGCCAAGAATAGATTGATTTCACGCCGAAAAATACGTCATTATTACTGACGTATTTTATAGCGCCACAGCTGGGGGACGAATATCGTTATGTCAGACTATGCACCGCTTAAGTTCTTTGTGCCGGAGCCAACCGGAAGGCCCGGCGACGAACCGGATTTTACCGATATTGAAATCCCTGCTGCAGGCGCGGTTCGACGCCCCGACATAGACGTAGACCCAGCTGAGATGAAAGATCTGGCCCGAACAATGATTCGGGTGATGAATACAAAGGGCGAAGCAGTGGGTCCTTGGGCGGAAAATATTCCCGACGATATTTTGATGCAGGGCCTCAAGTCTATGGTGCGCACCCGCGCTTTTGACGAGCGCATGATGACGCTGCAGCGGCAGGGTAAAACTTCTTTTTACATGAAATGCACAGGCGAGGAGGCCATTGCCATTGGTTTTCAGGCTGCGCTGTCAAAAGGCGACATGCATTTCCCAACTTACCGCCAGCAAGGCATCCTGTTGTCGCAGGACTATCCAATCGTCGATCTGGTTTGTCAGATACTGTCGAACGCGAAAGATCCGCTTAAGGGTCGTCAGCTGCCGATACTATATTCAGCACGCGACTATGGCTTTTTCACTGTTTCCGGCAATCTGGGAACCCAGTTTCTGCAGGCAGTCGGTTGGGCTATGGCATCGGCGATCAAAGGCGATACCAAGGTGGCGTCTGCCTGGATTGGAGACGGTTCGACCGCAGAAAATGACTTCCACGCTGCATTGGTGAATGCTTCGGTTTACAAACCACCTGTGGTGCTGAATGTGGTTAACAACCAGTGGGCAATTTCCTCTTTCCGCGGTATGGCGGGTGGTAATAACGCTACTTTTGCAGAGCGCGCACACGGTTATGATATCCCTGCCCTTCGATTGGACGGCAACGATTTTCTGGCCGTATATGCTGCGTCACAGTGGGCGGTTGAACGCGCGCGGCGTGGGCACGGCGCTACACTCATTGAATGGGTAACATACCGCGTTGCCCCGCATTCAACCTCAGATGACCCGTCAAAATATCGGCCTAAAGAGGCATCTGAAGCCTGGCCGCTCGGAGATCCGATTCTGCGCCTGAAGAACCATATGATTAATCGCGGCATTTGGAGCGAGGAGCGCCACAAGCAGGCCGAAACCGAATATGACGAGGAAATTCGCGTTGCGACCAAAGAGGCCGAGAGCTATGGCACCATGGGCTCGGGGTCTAGCCCTCGTGAAATGTTTGAGTGTGTGTTTAAAGACATGCCGCGCCACCTGCGCGAGCAACGACAGAAAATGGGAGTTTGATCGATGCCGCAAATGACCATGATTGAAGCAATTCGCGACGCAATGGACGTTAAAATGACCATGGACGACAATGTAGTCGTCTACGGTGAAGATGTCGGCTATTTCGGCGGCGTTTTTCGCTGCACCCACGGTTTGCAGGAAAAATTCGGCACTTCGCGGGTGTTCGATGCGCCGATCAGTGAATCTGGTATCGTTGGAACTGCCATTGGAATGGGTGCATACGGTCTGCGTCCCTGTGTAGAAATTCAGTTTGCTGACTACATTTATCCAGCCTATGACCAAATTGTATCGGAGGCGGCGCGGCTGCGCTATCGCTCAGCGGCGGAGTTCACTTCACCGATCACCATTCGCACACCCTGTGGTGGCGGTATTTTTGGCGGCCAAACTCACAGCCAAAGCCCCGAAGCCTTGTTTACCCATATTTCTGGCGTTAAAACCGTTATTGTATCTAATCCGTATGATGCGAAGGGCTTGTTGATATCTGCCATTGAAGACGATGACCCGGTTATATTCTTCGAGCCCAAGCGTTTATATAATGGACCGTTTGACGGCCATCATGACCGACCAGCGAAAAACTGGTCCAAGCATCCACTGGGCGAGGTGCCGGAGGGCCATTATACGGTTCCAATCGGCAAAGCCTCCACTTTCAGTGAAGGCTCAGATGTTACCATCTTAACATACGGAACAATGGTTTATGTCGCTGAGACTGCCAAGGAAGAAACCGGCATCGATGCGGAGATCATTGACCTGCGTAGCCTGTTACCGCTCGATGTGGAAGCGATTGTAAAATCCGTGGAAAAAACGGGCCGCTGTATGGTGCTGCATGAAGCAACGCTGACATCCGGCTTTGGCGCTGAACTGGCCGCGCAGGTTCAGGAGCGCTGCTTCTACCACCTTGAGGTGCCGGTCGAGCGCGTAACGGGGTATGACACGCCGTATCCGCATGCGCAGGAGTGGGATTATTTCCCCGGCCCAGCCCGTGTTGGCAAGGCCCTTAAAAGCATGATGGAGGCGGTGTGATGGGCCTGTATAAAATTCAAATGCCTGATGTGGGCGAGGGTATCACCGAAGCTGAAATCGTGGAGTGGAACGTAAAAGCCGGCGATGTCGTTCGCGAGGACGATGTGCTTGCGGCGGTTATGACCGATAAGGCAACAGTTGAAATTCCGTCTCCTGCAGACGGTACGGTGCAATCCGTCAGCGGTGAAATTGGCGAAATGACGGCGGTTGGTACTGTTATCATCACGCTTGAGGTAGACGGCGAAGGCAATGAGGCGAGCATTTCTGCAGAGGCATCGGCTACAGCAGAAAAGCCAGTCGCTGAACCGACACCTGCACCAACACCAAAACCAAAGCCAAAACCTGAGCCTTCTGCGCTTGCGCCCAAACCAGCGCCAGTTGCCGTCAGTAAACCAGTTTCTACTTCGGCAGTTTCCGGCGCACCGCGTGCGGAAGGTGAGGCACCGCTTGCTTCGCCTGCAGTGCGCAAACGCGCCATGGATGCGGGCATAAAACTGGTTTATGTGCACGGTACTGGTCCTGCAGGCCGTATTAGCCACGAAGATCTGGACGCCTATATTTCCGGTGCTTCCGCCCCTGCCGGACGAGCCGGTAACGCGCCCAATACAGCGGTTGAGGAAATCAAAGTTATTGGTCTGCGGCGGAAAATCGCTCAGCGGATGCAAGACGCCAAGCAGCGTATTCCACACATCACCTATGTAGAAGAGGTCGATGTTACCGAACTTGAGAAGTTGCGCGCACATTTGAATAGCACTAAGCGCGATGACCAGCCAAAGCTGACCATTCTGCCTTTCATCATGAAAGCGATGGTTATCGCGATTAAAGACTATCCGAAGCTGAGCTCGCATTATGATGACAGTGCAGATGTTGTGTATCAATATGGAGCTGCGCACATTGGTATGGCGGCGCAAACGCCTGGCGGGCTTATGGTGCCGGTGTTAAAGCACGCGGAAACCCATGATGTTTGGGGTTTGGCGACCGAGTCCAAGCGTTTGGCCGATGCGGCGCGTGAAGGGTCTATTTCGCGTGAAGAACTCACGGGTTCAACCATTACACTCACTAGCCTGGGCAAGCTCGGCGGTGTCGTTTCAACGCCGGTAATCAACAGCCCTGAAGTGGCGATTGTTGGTGTGAACAAGATACGCGTTCGTCCGGAGTATATCGACGGTGCCTTCTTGCCGCGCAAGATGATGAACCTGTCATCGGGGTTTGATCACCGCATTGTTGACGGTTATGACGCCGCTGAATTTATCCAGCGTATTAAGGGTTTGCTCGAAAACCCAGCCACGCTTTTCATGGAGGGTTAAATGGAAACCCTGAATTGTAATGTTTTGGTATTGGGCGCTGGCCCCGGTGGCTATGTGGCGGCTATCCGTGCTGGTCAGTTAGGGCTGGACACGATTATTGTGGAGGGTGCGGCCCACGGTGGCACTTGTCTGAATGTTGGCTGTATTCCTTCTAAAGCGATCATTCATGCGGCGGACGAGTTTGAAAAAGCCATGCATTTTGCCGGTGACAATGTGCTCGGTATTTCCGCAAACGCACCGAAGCTGGACTTGTCGAAAACCATTGCGTGGAAAGACGCCATCGTTGGTCGGCTTACCGGCGGTGTCAGTGGTTTGTTGAAGAAAAACAAAGTGCGCTCGGTGTCTGGCTGGGGCCAGATGGTGGACGGTAAAACCTGCGAAGTAAAAACCACGGGCGGCACCACCAAAATCACGGCGAAACATGTCATTCTCGCCACGGGGTCGGAACCCATAGAAATTCCATCGCTGCCCTACGGTGGCAACATCATTTCTTCAACTGAGGCACTCGCTCTTTCTAATGTGCCTGAAAAGCTCGTTGTCATTGGCGGTGGCTACATCGGCCTTGAGCTGGGTACTGCTTACGCCAAGATGGGCAGTAAAGTAACGGTGGTTGAAGCGGCGGGGCGCATCCTGCCGCAATATGATGCGGCTTTGTCCAAGCCGGTTGCCGACAACCTGAAGAAACTGGGTATCAAGGTGCTATTGAACACCAAAGCCAAATCCGCCAACAAAACCGGTACTTCATTGGTTGTAGAGGGCGCTGATGGCGATAAAAAGCTGCCAGCAAACAAAATATTGGTAACCGTAGGACGCAAAGCAAAAACCGAAGGTTGGGGTCTTGCGGGGCTCGACTTGACCATGAGCGACCGTGTGATTGCTATCGATGACCAATGTAGAACTTCAATGACCGATGTTTTTGCCATTGGTGATGTGACAGGCGAACCCATGCTGGCGCACCGCGCCATGGCGCAGGGCGAAATGGTTGCTGAAATTATTGCGGGCGAAAACCGCAGCTTTGACAAAGTGTCTATCCCGGCGGTTTGTTTTACTGATCCTGAGATTGTCACTGCAGGCCTGTCGCCGGATGAGGCCGAAGCAGCGGGCGTTAAAACCAAGATTGGTATGTTCCCGTTTGCTGCCAATGGTCGCGCGATGACCATGGAGGCTGAGACTGGTTTTGTACGTATTGTCGCGCGCGACGACAATGATTTGGTACTGGGTATTCAGGCGGTAGGCAAAGGTGTTGCCGAACTTTCAGCAGCCTTTTCATTGGCTCTGGAAATGGGCGCATGTTTGCAGGATATTGCTGGTACCATCCACGCCCATCCGACACAAAGCGAGGGTTTCCAGGAAGCCGCATTGAAGGCCCTGGGGCACGCCCTGCATATCTAGCTGTTTTTAGTTGCTAATTTGGTAAAAGCATCCGCTTTTTGGGGTGGATGCTATTGATTTGGCTTCGGATGGGTTTACCTAGTGTGCGGTGGGCTTTATCATTGGCCCACCTGAATTATTACCGTAAACTTTAGCCATAGAGACTTCCTGATCATGCCGCATGACACCATGCTTCTCGAAATTTTAGCCTTAATGGCTGTCGCAGTTGTTGCCGCGACTATTTTTGGCCGGCTTGGTATGGGGGCTATTCTCGGCTATTTGGCCGGCGGTGTTTTGATTGGGCCCTGGGGACTGGGACTTATCACCAACCCTGAGCAGATCGCCCACCTAGGTGAATTCGGTGTTGTTTTCCTGCTGTTTCTGATTGGTATCGAACTGAAACCTGCGCGATTGTGGGTGATGCGAAGGCAGGTGTTTGGACTTGGCACGGCCCAAGTCCTGGTCACTGGTCTTTTGTTGGCGGTGCTTGCCAATGTGGTTCTTGGGTTAGAAATGGGCCAGGCTTCGCTCGTCGGCTTGGGCATGGCGCTGTCGAGCACGGCCTTTGGTATTCAATTGTTGGCAACAAAAAAACAGCTATCGGTTCAGTGGGGACGGCTGGGACTATCGATTCTGCTGCTGCAGGATATTGCGGTTGTGCCGCTTTTGGCACTGGTACCACTTTTGGCGGCAGGTGAGGCAACGGTGGGTGCTTCGCTTGGCTATGCGTTTCTTGAAACCATCGCTATTTTTGCCGGTGCTGTGATGGTAGGGCGATTAGCAATCAATCCAGTGTTTAGGCTTGTCGCATCCAATAATACGCCGGAAGTGTTTACAGGTTTTGCGCTCCTTCTGGTACTTGGTTTTGGTTGGCTGATGGACAGTATCGGATTGTCCATGGCAATGGGCGCTTTTATCGCCGGGTTATTGATGGCCGAATCCGAGTTTCGCCACCAAGTAGAAGTAGATATTCAGCCTTTTCGTGGGCTGTTGTTGGGGCTGTTTTTCATGTCGGTGGGCATGAGCATCAATATTGGGACTCTTTCCGCGCAAACAAACATGATTTTGATGGTTCTCGCGGTGCTTGTTGTTCTCAAGGCGACTGTCATTGTCGGACTGGTTCGAGTCATGAAACATACGCTGCCAGAAGCGGTCAAGGTTGGTGCCCTGTTGGCCCAATCCGGCGAGTTTGGTTTTGTACTTTTTGCTTACGCCCGCAGTGAAGGTGTTTTGGACGGTCCGGTTGTTGAAATGCTGACGGCAGTAATCGCGTTATCGATGGCGATAACGCCGCTATTGTATGCGGTTGGTATGTGGTTGGCGCGGCGGGTGACTAATGAAACTACAGCCAGACCGGAACCATCAGAGAACGCTGGCGCGGACGAAAAGCAGGTTATCATTGCAGGTTTTGGGCGTGTCGGTGAGGCAGTGGCTCGTATTTTGTCTGATTTGGGTATCCCATTCACGGTTATTGACCTTGATCCGGCACATATCAAAAAAGCACGAGATGCCGGTTTTGAAGCTGCATACGGCGATGCTGCCCGTGTTGAAATTCTGCGTGCGGTTGGCGCTGTTGAGGCGGCCTTGCTAGTGATAACGATAGACGACCAGCGTGCGGCAGAACGGATGATCCGGAGCGCGAAAATTGTTTGCGCCGACTTGCCCACATATGTGCGAGTGCACGACAATAGTGTGGCGGGCAAGCTACGCGCGCTGGGTGCGACACATACAGTGCCCGAAACGTTGGAAGCCAGTATCAGTTTGGGGGCTGAAGTGGCCCGGGCACTTGATGCTGACGAAGATGATATCCGAACAGTAGTAAAGGTACTGCGTTCAGATGATTATCGTGAGCTAGCCAACGACCCCAATCGACGGGAAGGTGTATGAGGCTCATCGGTCAGATGTTTTAAGCTTCTGATCGAACTAGCTATTCAGCCGCAAGATTTTTGTGCTCTCCAGCTTTTCGAATAATCTCTTCCGCCATTTCGTTGGCAACTTCACCTGTGGGTCGTCTTTGCTTGTCACTGGCAGCAAACACAGTTGCCAGCGTGTCCCCGATGCGCAGCACTTTGGCTTCGCGTTCTGCGTCGCTAACCTTTTCGCGGTGAACCTCGGCTTCAACCGATATAATACCGCCTGCGTTTACTACATAATCGGGCGCGTAAAGAATACCGCGCTGGCGCAGGTCTTCGTCTTGTACACCTTCATGTTCTAACTGGTTGTTGGCAGCTCCGGCAATCACGGATGCTTTGATGTCAGGTATGGTTTTGGGGTTCAGCCCTCCGCCCAGTGCGCAGGGTGCAAACACGTCGCAGTCCACTGCATGGATGGCCGCCGGTTCAACAACCGTTACATCACCCAGTGCCTTCGCGGCTTCGATGTTACTTTCAACAATATCGGTGATAGTGACGCGCGCGCCAGCCTTGATCAAATGTCCAACCAAATACAGCCCCACATGGCCAACACCCTGAACCGCCACATGCACGCCGGCAAGGTCGGTTTTACCCAGCCGGTGTTTAACTGCCGCCTGAATGCTGACAAACACACCGAGCGCCGTGTGAGGTGACGGGTCACCGGTAGCAAACTCGCCGCTGTCTAGACCTGAGACATAACTGGTTGATTTGGCGACAGATGCCAGCATTGTCGGGCTGGTACCCACGTCTTCCGCCGCGTAGTATGAGCCGCCCAGGCGTTGGATATAGCGACCAAAGGCCTCCATCAACGCGGGTGTGCCCAGTTCGCGTGGGTTGCCGATGATAACCGATTTGCCGCCGCCAAGCCGCAGGCCCGCCATTGCATTTTTGTAAGACATGCCGCGCGAAAGCCTGAGGACATCATAAATTGCATCTTCTTCGCCGCGCGTTTCAGCTATGTCGCCGGGGGCCACATGTCTGTGCGCCGCCGCATAGTCCCAAAAGCGAATGCCGCCGCCAGATGGTCCGAGCGTCGTGGAATGCACCGCAATGATAGCCTTCAGGCCGGTTTCCTTGTCAGCGCAAAAAACAACTTGTTCATGATCTTTAAAGCTACGCGAATCAAACACCGGCATCGGCCGTTTCCTTTTTTTCCGCCCCGGTTGTGATTGCCCGGAGGGCGTCTTACCCCAAAAACTGGCGGCAGTATGGCACTAAAAAATTGAAATGAACTTACTAAGATCGTCTTTTTAAGTAATCTTTGACGCGGTAAATTAGTGTTTTTTGAAATATGCTTTCGCGCGGCAACGTTTTCGAGCGGTTTTGGCCAACAAAAAAGCGGGCCAGAGCCCGCCTTACTCTCAATACTTAAATGGTAAGGGTTACCGTGTCTCGTTGAAAAGTTCGCGCCCGATCAGCATGCGGCGAATTTCCGATGTTCCGGCACCAATTTCATAAAGCTTTGCATCACGCCACAGGCGACCAGCCGGGTATTCATTGATATAACCGTTGCCGCCAAGCGCTTGAATAGTTTCGCCCGCCATCCAGGTGGCTTTCTCTGCGGCGTATAGAATGCAGGCTGCCGCATCCTTGCGGGTGGTTTCACCACGGTCACAAGCTTGCGCCACCGCATAGACATAGGCGCGGGCCGAACCCCAAGTCGCGTAAATGTCGGCGATCTTGCCCTGCATTAGCTGGAAAGTACCGATGGGCTGGCCAAACTGCTGGCGTTCGTGAACGTAAGGGATCACCGTATCGAGGCAGGCGCGCATGATACCCAGCGATCCGCCAGACAAAACAACGCGCTCATAATCCAGACCAGACATCAACACACGCACGCCGCTACCTTCCTCGCCGATCCGGTTTTCGAACGGCACAAAACAGTCTTCAAACACCAGTTCGCAGGTGTTGGAACCGCGCATGCCCAGCTTGTCCAGTTTTTGCGCGGTCGAGAAACCCTTCATGCCCTTTTCGATTAGGAAGGCGGTTATGCCCCGCGGTCCCGCATCCAAATCTGTTTTGGCGTAAACCAGCAAAACATCTGCATCCGGACCGTTGGTGATCCACATTTTGTTGCCGTTCAGCGTGTAACCGCGGTTTGTTTTCTCGGCTTTTAGCTTCATGGAAACAACATCTGACCCGGCCCCGGGCTCAGACATGGCGAGCGCGCCCACGTGCTCGCCGGAAATCAATTTGGGCAAATATTTGGCACGCTGTTCGGTGCTGGCGTTTTTGACAATCTGGTTGATACATAGGTTTGAGTGCGCGCCGTAGCTCAAGCCCACGGAGGCTGATGCGCGGCTGATTTCTTCAAGCGCAATCACATGGGCCAAATAGCCCATGTTCGAGCCACCAAATTCTTCCGGCGCGGTCATGCCCAGTAAGCCCAGCTCGCCCATCTTTTGCCACAGGTCCATGGGGAACATGTTGGTTTCGTCAATTTCACCGGCGCGCGGCGCAATTTCTTGCTTGGCAAAGCGGGAAACCATGTCACGCAGCATGTCCAGGTCTTCGCCGTGGTTAAACTGTAGGTGCGGGAATTCAAACATTTGTCGTCCTTACTGGGTTCAGCGTTTTTTGCTGGTTATTCACTGTCTGTTATTCGGGGTCGTCTACGACGACCAAGATGGTGCCATCAGCGACTTGGTCGCCGGGTTTTACATCAAGCTGCGCAATCGTGCCGTCTTTGGGTGCAGTGATGGTTTGCTCCATTTTCATGGCTTCCATCACCAAAAGCGGATCACCGCGCTCAACGACGTCGCCCACGGATGTCTTTAGTTCGAGGATCTTGCCCGGCATGGGGGCCACCACAGTGCCAGGGCCGTCCGCGTCATCGCTGCCGCCGCCATCTCGGGCGTGGCGCAACAACGTCAGGCTTCGGTCCGCATCGATAAGGCTAACACTTGTGCCGGTTACTTCGGCGAACAAGCGCTTGCGCAGTCCGTCCGACGTGAATGTAAGCACGATGCCTGCCAGCGAAACGTCTTCGGCGCTTATGATGTGGTCGCTGTGGCTGGCAACCAACGCGGCACCCTTTTGTTTCAAATTAACCGTTAGGTCATCACCGTCGGTGGTTTCGAATTTCAGCTGTTCGCTTTGGGGCAGGTTGAGCCTGAAATTATCAGTGCTATCCCACGGATCGATGGACGCAGTATCCGCAGCGCCGGCATGACGATTAGCCCAAATTGCCAGTGCAGCAACAAGATAGTCATGCTCGGTAATCTGAGGGGGCTCCAGCAGCGCCGTTTCATTGTCCGTTATGAAACCAGTATGCACATCACCGGCAACGAACTGCGGGTGTCGCAGCGCACGCAGCAAAAAGTCGCGGTTGGTGGAAAGCCCGGTAATCGGCGTTTCAGCAACCAGATCAGCCAATCCGTGGATGGCATCTTCCCTAGTTTCGCCCCACGCAATCATTTTGCCAATCATCGGGTCGTAATGAATTGAAACCTCGTCGCCCGCGCGTACGCCGGCGTCAATACGACTGTTGGGTGCTGTTTCAGCGAAGGGGTCGAACATGCCAATGGTGCCGATGGACGGCAGGAACCCATTGAACGGGTCCTCGGCGTAGAGACGCACTTCGACCGCATGGCCGTGGGTTAACACATCGATTTCGTCTTGTGACAGCGGAAGTTCCTGTCCCTGGGCTGCAATAATTTGCCATTCCACAAGGTCCTGGCCGGTGATCATTTCGGTTACCGGATGTTCCACCTGCAGGCGGGTATTCATTTCCATGAAATAAAAGGGTGCGCCGTCAAGGCCGTCCGCAACATCGACAATAAACTCAACTGTGCCAGCACCCACGTAATTAATCGCTTGCGCTGCTTTCACCGCCGCTTCGCCCATGGCGCGGCGCATGTCTGCACTCATGTCGGGGGCAGGGGCTTCTTCTACAACTTTTTGGTATCGGCGCTGCAAAGAACAGTCGCGTTCAAACAGGTGAACTGTGTTGCCGTCCTGGTCACCGAATACTTGCAATTCGATATGGCGAGGCTTTTGAATCAGTTTTTCAATCAATAACTTACCGTTGCTGAACGAATTTTCACCCTCACAGCGCGCCGCTTCAATCGCTGCTTTCACCTCTGCGGATTTATGGACAATCCGCATACCCTTGCCGCCGCCGCCTGCAACTGCTTTAATTAACACCGGAAAGCCAATTTTTTCGGCTTCGGCCGCTAAAAATTCGTCCGATTGCTCGTCGCCGTGATAACCGGGCACCACCGGAACACCGGCGTCCGTCATTAACTGTTTGGCAGCGCCTTTTAGTGCCATCGCATTCATTGACGCAGCGCTTGGGCCGATGAAAATAATGCCTTCCTTAGCGCAGCGATCAGCAAACTCAGGGTTTTCAGACAGAAAGCCGTAACCCGGGTGAACGGCGTCAGCGCCGGTTTCTTTGGCGGCGCCGATTATCTTGTCGATAACCAGATAACTTTCGCTGGCCGCCGCCGGTCCGATATGAACTGCCTGATCGGCCATCGCAACATGAAGTGCACCTTTGTCTACGTCCGAATGAACAGCAACTGTTTTAATACCCAGGGTTTGGCAAGTGGCCATAACCCGGCAGGCAATTTCACCGCGATTGGCGACAAGAAGTTTGCGAATTTTACGAGGTGTGCCTGTTGTTTGTATCCCAGTCATCAGTCAGCACTCCAATTTGGTTTGCGTTTTTCAAGAAAAGCGCTCAGCCCTTCTTGCCCTTCGTCGCTGGTACGGCGTTCGGCGATATGATCGGCAGTTTTTTTGCGTAAACCATCGGTAATTTCGGTGTCTGTCACCATTCTGATTAGTGATTTGCTTGCCGTCTGTGCAATTGGCCCACCTGCGAGCAAGTAACCGATCAGCCCGTCAATAATCATTTGCGCTTCTTCAGGCGTTTGGGCGGTTTCATGCACCAGGCCAATACGCCGTGCCTCAATACCGTCAAACCGTTCGGCGGTCAGGAAATAGCGTCGCGCTGCTCGTTCGCCGATCGCGCGCACTACATAGGGAGAGATCGTCGCTGGTGTTAGTCCCAATTTTACTTCTGACAGGGAGAAAACGGCGGTTGAGAGCGTTACAGCGATGTCGCAGCAGGCGGTTAAGCCGACACCGCCACCGAAGGCTGTGCCGTTGACAAAAGCAATGGTTGGTTTGGTGCAATTATTGATGGTGGAAAGCATGTCAGAAAGACGCATGGCATCTTCAAGGTTTTCTGGCTTGCTGAAAGTTGCTGACCGTTTCATCCAGTTAAGGTCGGCACCTGCCGAAAAGCTTTTGCCAGCTCCCGTAAGCAAAATAATGCGTACAGCATCATTTTCATCCAGAGCGAAGTAGGCGGCCTGTAGCTCCGCAATAAGTTCGTTGTTGAAGGCGTTGTGAACTTCAGGGCGGTTGAGAGTAACCGTGGCAACGCCGCGGTCATCAATGTCAATTATCAGATTGTTGCTCATGGCCCACTCCTACATTCTGAACACGCCGAACCGGGTCGGCTCGATCGGTGCATTCATGGTGGCGGAAAGGCCCAATCCCAATACCCGGCGGGTATCAGCTGGGTTAATTACCCCGTCATCCCACAGCCGTGCGCTGGCATAATATGGATGGCCTTGTGTCTCATACATCTCAAGGATTGGGGCTTTAAACTCGGCCTCTTCTTCAGCAGACCAGCTTTCACCGCGCAGTTCCATCCCGTCGCGCTTAACAGTAGATAGAACGCCAGCGGCCTGCTCGCCGCCCATCACTGAAATGCGTGCGTTTGGCCACATCCACAGAAAACGAGGCTGATAAGCCCGTCCACACATGCCGTAGTTGCCGGCACCAAAACTACCACCAATAATGATGGTGAATTTCGGTACATTGGCGCACGCAACGGCCGTTACCATTTTCGCGCCGTCACGGGCAATGCCGCTGTTTTCGTATTTTTGCCCCACCATGAAACCTGTAATATTCTGAAGGAACACCAACGGAATGCCGCGCTGGGCACAAAGCTCAACAAAGTGAGCACCCTTGCGAGCGCTTTCGGCGAACAAAACGCCGTTATTGGCAACGATACCAACCGGATAGCCATGAATATGTGCAAAGCCGCACACCAGTGTTTCGCCGTAGAGCTTCTTGAACTCGTCAAATTCGCTGCCGTCAACGGTGCGGGCGATCACTTCACGAATATCATAGGGTTGGCGAACACCTTTAGGAATAACGCCGAATATTTCCCGAGGGTCATACAGGGGTGCGGCGGGCTGCTGGGTAAGGACATCAGGGTTTTTGCGGTGGTTCAGCTTGGCAACAATGCGCCGTGCGATGCCCAGTGCATGCTCATCATCTTTGGCCAAATGGTCAACAACTCCGGAGGTGCGTGCGTGAACGTCCCCGCCGCCCAAGTCTTCGGCGCTAACCACTTCGCCGGTCGCCGCTTTTACCAGCGGTGGGCCGCCCAGGAAAATAGTCCCCTGATTTTGAACGATAATGCTTTCGTCTGCCATGGCCGGAACGTAAGCACCACCCGCTGTGCAGCTGCCCATGACAACCGCAATTTGCGGTATGCCTTCTGCAGATAGCTGTGCTTGATTATAGAATATGCGGCCAAAGTGATCGCGGTCGGGGAATACATCGTCCTGGTTGGGAAGATTGGCTCCGCCGCTATCAACCAGATATATGCAGGGCAACCGGTTTTCCCGGGCAATTTCCTGTGCCCTCAAGTGTTTTTTTACGGTTACAGGGTAGTAGGTGCCGCCTTTTACAGTTGCGTCGTTGCATACAATCATACATTCGGTGCCGGATACGCGTCCGATGCCTGTAATGATACCCCCGGCTGCAATATCGGCGTCATACATGCCGTAGGCGGCAAGTTGAGATAGTTCCAGAAAAGGGGAACCTGGGTCCAGGAGACCGCTGATGCGTTCGCGGGGCAGCAATTTGCCGCGCGCCACATGCTTGCTTCGCGCCCGCTCGGACCCGCCGATCGATATCTGATCAATTTTGGCGTTTAAGTCGTCGATTTGCGCCATCATATGGGCGGCGTTTTCTTGAAAACTGTCCGTCCCTGTATTCAGCGCAGATTGCAGCACAGACATAAAAGTCTCCCCTGTGAGTCGTGCAGGTGTATCTCCGCACGCCGTATCATTCTATTGAAACGTCAAATAATGCTGGAACAATAGCAACAAACTCACTATTGGTAAAATCGAACAATAAAATAGAATCCATAGATGGTGTCTATGATGGATATATATCTTTTACGCTATTTTCTTGCTGTTGTTGAAACCGGTAGTTTTACTCGGGCAGCTGATCGGGTTTTTGTAACCCAGCCCACGTTGTCCGCGGGCATAAAAAAGCTGGAGCAACAAGTTGGTCACAGTCTATTTGAACGCACTAACAGGCGGGTGTTCCTAACCGATGCAGGCACGCGTTTGCTGCCGCGCGCCAAAGCCATTTTTCATGAATGCAATATGGCGCAGCAGGTGCTGGACGAGGCGGGGAAAACCCCTTTGTTGCGCGTGGGTGTTTTATCAACTTTGTCGAACCGGATGGTCGGTGATCTTTTATCGTCTTTTCGCGGTAAAATGTCAGGCACAGCCATCGAAATTATCGATGGCACCGAGCAAGAGCTGGAAAACCGCCTGGAGGACCGTAGCCTGGACTTTGCCTTGTCGTTGCACCGGGGCGAACCGCCTGATGTATCCGTTTCTCTTAAAGTGGAACCTTACGTCTTTATTGTCGCCAACTCGCACGCACTTGCCGGTCGAACCCGGGTGTCTGCTTCGGATTTGGTTGAGGACTATATGATTGTGCGCAGCCGCTGCGAAGTGCTCAGTGAAACCAGCCGTTACTTTACCGACCGTAACATCCGGCCCCGGCTGGTGTACCGAACACCGAACGACAGCAGGGCAGTGGCCATGGTTGCTGCCGGTGTCGGCGGAACCGTCGTACCGCAATGTCTGGTCGATGAGCGGGTTAGCCAGGTGCGCCTTAACGGTTTTGACCATGAACGCAGGCTGGGGCTGTTTTTGCCCCGCTCCGAATTGCCGGAACAAACCATGGAAATGGCTGCAGCCTTCACTGCCCATGTGCGAGAGCAGTGGGCGTAATTTATTTTTTACACAATAAATTGAAATCAAAGGTAATACTTAACAGCAAGCGTATGATAGTTGTTCTATCTCAATGATCTAGAACAGGTTGTCACCGTATATGGTGGCAACAAAAGTTAATTAGTTTTGAAGGGATTGTGCCGTGGGGTCTGGCCGCATTATTTTACTGGTTGTTTTTATTGGTCTCGCGGCATCTGCTGGCTGGCTGCTGATGCAAGATAGTACTGGCGGCGAACGCGGTCGGCGTGGCGGTGGCATGGTTAGCGTGGTAACTAAACCGGTTGAGCTGCGCCAGTTCAGCGACATTGTCGAAGCGTTGGGCACTGCACGCGCCCGCGAATCTGTTATATTGACGCCCCGCGTTTCCGACACTGTGCGCAGGGTTGCTTTTGAAGATGGCCAAATGGTGAAAAAAGGTGATTTGCTTGTGGCGTTGGACGACGCCGAGGAAGCGGCGCAACTCAGCGAAGCGCAAGCAAATCTACAAGAAGCCCAAAGCCAATTTGCCCGCACTGAAGATCTGGTGACCCGCGGCAATGCGTCTACCGCTACACTGGACGCACAGCGCCGCCGTGTTGCTGAGGCCCGATTCCGGCTCGTGGCCGCAGAGGCCCGTATGGCTGATCGCCGGATAGTCGCCCCGTTTGACGGAATATTGGGCCTGCGTCAGGTCAGCGAAGGTTCGTTGATTACGCAAAATAATCCCATCACCACAATTGATGCGATTGATGTGATTAACCTGGATTTCTCTGTGCCGGAACGTTTTATCGCAACCCTGGCTTCCGGCCAGAAAGTGAATGCGCGGGTAGATGCCTATCCTGACCGCGTTTTTGAAGGCCTGATAAAAATTGTTGATAGCCGCGTTGACCCGGTAACCCGCTCGGTTATCGTACGCGCCGAAATACCCAATACAGACCGGGCGCTGCGCCCGGGCCTGCTGATGACCGTTGAGGTGATCAGCCGAAGTTGGCAGGGGCTTTCGATCGCCGAAGAATCGGTGGTTCCGTCCGGCGGCCGCACCTTTGTGTTTGTTGCCAAAGATGGTGTTGCCGCGAGGCGCACTGTGATTGTTGGTATATGCCGCCCGGGTGATGTGGAAGTG
>JAALKD010000132.1 GCA_011088215.1 Sphingomonadales bacterium
GCAAATGGTGCCAGACGACAAGTCCTATGGATATCGTGATGCACTGTGTGAAGGGGGTAATGCCAAGTTGATTTCAGGATTTATCTCTGATAAGGGTGGGCTATGAATATTCCTGTTACTATGCCCCGTTTGAAGGGCTTCCGTTATCCTCGTGAAATCATTGCTTACTCTGTGTGGGCTTATTATCGCTTTGCCTTGAGTACAGCGGATGTTGAAGACCTGTTGGCAGAGCGAGGCGTAATTGTCAGTCGGGAAGCAGTCCGGCTATGGGTCAATCGCTTTGGGCAACATTTTGCACAGTGTATTCGGCGTGATCGACCGCGTCCGAATGACAAATGGCATCTTGATGAGGTTGTTCTCTTGATTGGTGGCAAGAAACATTGGTTGTGGCGTGCGATTGATGCAACAGGAGATGTCCTTGATATTCTTGTTCAAACCCGCAGGAATGCAAAGGCTGCAAAGCGGTTTTTCAAAAGACTGATTGGGCAGTTTGGCGAGCCAAGGGTCGCCGTCACTGATAAACTGCGCAGTTACACCAAGCCGATCAAAGCACTGGCTCCGAATACAGATCACCGCGCTCATAAAGGCCTGAACAATGCGATTGAGGTATCCCATAGGCTTACCCGCAAACGAGAGAAGATATTTGGTCGGTTCAAGTCACATCGGCAAGCCCAGAGGTTCTTGTCAGATCATGACCAAATTAATCTAATCTTCCGCCCTCGTCGTCATCAACTAACCGCAACTTCATACCGTCATTCCCGTTCAGATGCTTTCGACCTGTGGGCCGAATATACTGCCCAAATGGTAGCATAAAAAATCCTCACCTGCACTTTCTCATTCAACGTTCGGTAACTTGGCAATACCCTTTAATCTTCTAAAAGGTTTGAAAGATGCGACTGAGAGATTTTCGACTGGGACAACCTTGATGTGGTATCCAATTAAAAATCGTCAGGCTTGCGATGAGTTTCGTACGGAGCTTTATAAGACCAAGATACCAGCTATATTGGATATCAGCCTGGAAATTCGTCGTCCAAAGGGCCAAAAAGAAACTTTTGATGGAACCGGAATGGCAATCGCAAATCCGCCTTATGCACTTGAAAAAGAGCTAAAGATTTTAATGCCGTGGCTAAAAACTATATTGGAAGAAAATAAAGGGTCCGGGCTATACAAACTGAATACTCTACCGATTGTCATCGGTAGGTTCAGATTTTTCGAGATGGTCCAAAATGTAATTTTGTATGAGCTCGTTGGTGACATTTCCGGACGTAGTAGAGAAATACCCTCGTGCCCAAAACCGTCTTCCCCAGTAGCGCTTTTTAAGTTCAGGAAATTCCTGCTGTATTTTGCGGGACGTACAGCCCTTCACTCGGCGCATGAAGTCACTGACAGAGTGCTTGGGCGGTATCTCAACAAACAGGTGGATATGGTCACCTGACAAAGCCCCTTCTATTATTCCAACACCCAGTTGCGAGCATATTTGGCGGATGATTTCCCGGATACGTTCCTTCATTGCAAGGGTTAGTACTTTATAACGATATTTGGTGATCCAGACCAGGTGGTAGCGATGATGAAAAATAGCGTGAGAAGAAGTTGAATAGGTCATTGTGTATACTCCAAAAAGGTTCCGCCCCTTCGGTTCGACCTTTTTGGAGTATACACAATGTAGATTTTATCTCGGACTAAAGTCCAATTACCAGCTAAAGCTGGTGGTTTGAAACCATAAAGTTGGAAAATCAATGACTACAGAGTTTGTTTTGGATGCGCTCAATCAAGCCATTTGTCAGCGTTGTCCGATAGAAGCCGATAAACTCATTCATCATTCCGATAGAGGCAGTCAATATCTTGCAATAAGATATGCCGAACGGTTGGTCGAAGCTGGTATAGACCCTTCTGTTGGCAGCGTTGGTGACAGTTATGATAACGCCCTGGCTGAATGCATTATTGGCTTGTTCAAAACCGAGGTTATCAACTTCATTGGCCCATGGCGCTCTTTTGAACAACTTGAATGGGAAACGCTCCAGTGGGTTGATTGGTTCAACAGTGAACGCTTGCTCGAACCTATCGGATATATCACACCAAACGAAGCAGAGGACACATACTATGCAAACATAAAAACGCTCGATATAGTCGCTTAACATTTGAACAAAACGCCCTTCGACAAACAAGGGGCGGTTCAACACCAAATCTGATCGCACCTCCTGCCATCGCTGGGAGGCCAACCAGTTCCGTTTATTCCTGCACACCGGTGCCTACTGGTTGCTTTTGCTGCTGCGCGGCGCTGCGCCAAAACGTTCGCGATGGCGAGGCGCGACATTTGAAACCATACGCCGCGCGTTTTTGAAAATCGCCGTGCGTGTCGAACAATTGAAAACCAGGATCAGGGTCGCATTGCCAACGGCTTACCCTCACCAGAAAATGCTCGCCCTGCTGGCCTTGCGCATCAGGGCACAAAGCCCATAACCGGCGCGGCAAAAGCCGCCGTTTGAGCCTTAATTACAAACCCCCAACACCTACCAAAAGTCCAACCAAATTCCCCGCCGTCAACCCGGCCGAGAACGAGCGCCCTTGTCATGGCGCGGCAGTCCGGTGAATAATTGGGGCTAAGTTGTTCGTTTTCCTTCAGGAGCCGAGCGTTCATCTCCAAAAGCTGCGCATTTTGTTCTTTGAGTTAGACAACCTGACCCACCAGAGCCATGACCACATCAATCAGTTCTGATTTTGAGAAATCAGCAAGAATTTCAGGTGTCAGATTTTCGAGTTTCATCCTCGCAGTCAAACACCAAAATGAAAAAAGTGGAACCTCAAATATGCGCCATGAATCAAATTGTCGCACCTAATGGCAGCAGAAATAGGGTAGCTGAGTAGTTACCATAATCTTTCCTCCCATTTTGAATGACCCCGCGGAGCGGTAAGGGTCATTCAAAATGGGAGGAAAGATTATAGATGATTAAGCTAAAGCTGACCGACTGGAAGTCGGGGGCTTAAATCCAATTCATGGACAGTGAATATCTTGGCCGAAGTTTATTCTGGGGGCATGCCCCCAGAATAAACACCTCAGCCGTTAAACTGGGGATTTTTAATTCGGCCCTTTTGGGGAGTATTCATCTGGTACTGACAACAGAATGATGCTAATTGCAATAGGGATCGCGGCAATCGCGTTATCAGGGTGCGGGATTCAGCCGAGCGTTGGAAGCTTGACCGGGGCCGGGACTATAAAATCTAGGAGATTATTATGATGCAAAGCAGAGCCACAGAAAAAATGTCAATGGGTGATCGCGGAGTCAACCCCCGTCGCGCACCTGTTCGAGGTGGCCGTTTAACGAAGTTCAAGGGCACTGTCGCGAGTATTGCACCCGGTCTTTGCATCGCAGCGACGTCTGCGCTGCTGCTCAGCGGTGGCGCTGCACAGGCCGCCGATGAATGCGGGGCGGTCAGCGGTGAAGAAATTACATGTGCGGTTGACGACTATGCTACGGGTATTTCCTATCAAACCGGGGATGATGCTCTCACGCTGATACTGGACGATGCGACCATCACTGTGGGCAGCCCTGGAGTCAGGGTCACCAGTACAGGTACCGGGGATGTTTCTATAGAAGCCCTCAGCTTTGATACCATCGCCACGCAGGGGAGTAGTGCCCATGGACTTTATGCGTGGGCCACCAACGCGAGCAATGAGGCCACGGCGACAGCATGGCTGACCGGAGGTGATATCAAAACCAGCGGTAACTCCGCCTATGGGCTTCATGCGCTGACCGAGAGACTTGGCGCTGCGACGGCGCAAATGGACGGCGGGACGGTCACCACGCAGGGGGGTGATGCCCATGGACTTTATGCGTGGGCCACCAACGCGAGCAATGAGGCCACGGCGACAGCATGGCTGACCGGAGGTGAT
>JAALKD010000005.1 GCA_011088215.1 Sphingomonadales bacterium
TAAGTTGGTGATCTGCGAAGGCTGCTGCGCGCGCCGAAAGTGCCATGTAGGTTAATGAGGGATTTTGGCATGCTGATGAGGTCATGGAGGCGCCGTCTGTGACAAATAAATTATCGACCTGATGGCATTGGTTTCTCGCGTTTAGGTAACTTTCCTCAGGCCTGCTACCCATGCGGGCGGTACCCATTTCATGGATGGCAATGCCGGGATATGATTTGCGCTGGTAGCCGTTGATATCTTTGAATCCAGCGGCCTCAAGCATTTCAATGGCAGTTCGCTCCATATCGCCCTTAATTCTTTTTTCATTTTCTCCGTACTCACAGCTGATTTCGAGGAGGGGCATGTCCCACTGATCAGTTTCTGTGGTGCTGAGAGATACATGGTTCTCATACTTAGGTAGCATTTCACCGAAACCGCCGAGCGAAAAGCGCCATGTCCCTGGCTTTTGTATCTGCCTTTTGAAGTCCTCGCCGATACCCTTGGAATTAATGGCGGATTGCCAGCTGGAACGTCTCGCCTCGCCCTGAAATCCATAACCGCGCAGAAAATTATCTGTGGTTTCAGTTATGTTCTTAAATCTTGGGATATAAAGTGAAGTTGGTCGTCTGCCGCTATAATAGAGGTCATCGTATCCTTCGACGGTTGCAGTGGCACCGGCGCCGGATACATGGTCCATCAAATAGTGACCAAGAACATTGCCCATGTTGCCAATTCCGTTTGGATAGGATTCGCTACGGGAGTTCAAGAGGATTTGAGCTGTACCGAGTGTTGATGCGCAAACAAACACAATGCGGGCAGAGATAAAAACCTGATCACCTGACTGCATATCCACCATTCGAACGCCGGTGGCTTTCTTGGTTTCAGGGTCATAGATCACTTCCTGTGCTTGGGCATTTGGGATGAGTGTTAAGTTGCCTGTTCGCGCAGCAGCAGGCAACGTCGCTGACAAACTGGAAAAGTAACCACCCCAAGAACAACCGCGCTGACATTCGTTCCGTGCCTGGCATGGGCCTCGTCCAAGTTCCAGTTGTTCTTCTGTCGGGTCGGTCAGATGCGCGCACCGCCCCATTATCACTTTGCGACCGGAAAACGCCTGTTCGATGGCCGCTTTGGCATCTATTTCAACTTGGTTCATCACGAACGGTTTTTGAAAAACACCGTCCGGTAACTGAGGCAGGCTTTCGGCAGAGCCGCTTATGCCAGCGAAGCGTTCCACATAGCTGTACCAATCTTTCAGGTCATCGTAACCGATTGGCCAGTCGCATCCGTGGCCATCAAGTTTGTTGGCTCGGAAGTCCATCTCGCTCCAACGGTAAGCGTGGCGGTGCCAGAGAAGCGATCTGCCACCGACACTACTACTGCGAATCCAGTCGAATCGTTTGTTTTGTTTGACCCGGAACGGGTGATCACTATCTTTGATAAAATGCCGTTTGGTATATTCGTCGAAGGCATAGCACAGGCGGACATGTTCAAAATTTTGTTGCGCTTCTTCCTTGCTTACGTTTCCGCGGCCAGGTAGTTCCCAAGGGCCTTTGCCCTCGGTTTTATACCCTGCTCCGTGTTCAAGTGGTTCACCACGATCAAGTACAACTGTTTTGTATCCACGTTCGCACATCTCCTTGGCGACCCAGCCCCCCGACATACCTGATCCAATTACTAGAACGTCGAAATCTTTACCCTCATTTGAAACCGTTGCCTGCGTCATGTCGACCATGCTTTCGTTTTGTCCGTTTTTCGAAACGTTACGTAACCGTCAGGGACGGGATCGTAGGCAAGTTCCAGTGTGGCGCCTACTTCGGATGTATAGTATCCGATCAGTATTAACTCCTTGAGTTGACGATAGAATTTCAAGTTCGGCGGCAGATTGTCAATCTGGTTATCCAGTTTTTTTACTACTGCATATTGGACCTCTGGGCTGGTGGTGGAAAAGCCTGAATTGAGTGACAGAAAGCTGGCAAGGCCGGTCAAAAAGCTTTCTGTTTCGCCGTGTGTGAACCAATTAGCCAGCGCCTGATCAATGAATTCGGGTACACCAACACCAGTCGCGTTCGGCGTATCCGTTTCCGGGATAATTATGTCTGCGATGGCGGATACAGTAGCTAGCTGTTTTTGTGACAGGATTTTATGTGTATCGTCGGACGAAATGCTAAAACTCGAATTCAACGCCATCGTTGATGAGGGGAGCAAGCTGCCTCCCATCAATGCTGATATGCCAAGCAGAATTTGTCTTCTGTCAAGCATCAGGCAATTTATCCTCTCCCCAAGGTTAGAAAATGAAACCGGTTACATTTTCTAAATTCTACCCTAATATGCTTTTATGAATTTGCAATATGAAATTTGATTATACAGGGTTTCGTTGCCTAATCTAATGGGGTGTCCAATTGGTTAAAGCTTCTGAAGTTGTTATTTTGATGGGTGTAAGTGGCTGTGGAAAGTCTACTGTAGGCAGAGCCTTAGCTCTAATATCCGGATTGGTTTTTGTTGATGCCGATGACTATCATCCAGCGGCAAATGTCGCGAAAATGGAAGCTGGAATTCCGCTCACTGATGATGATCGTCAGCCTTGGCTTGAGCGCCTGGCTAGATTGATTGCCGAAAAAACAGGAAATGGAATCGGCATTGTACTGGCTTGCTCTGCGCTTAAAAAAAGCCATCGGCTAACCTTGTCGTCAGGGTTTGCAAAGTCGCAGTTTGTGTTTCTTGAGGGGTCGATTGAGTTGATTGGCGCCCGTATGCAAAATCGTGAGGGGCATTTCATGGCAAGAACGCTGCTCGCCAGTCAATTCGAAACGTTAGAAGTACCAGAATTTGCCCTTAGAGTGTCAATTGACCAGCCAGTTGAGGCAATTCTTCAGGAAATTCGGAAGGGGTTGAAGTCCAGCTAGATTACAGGAATTTACGCAGGAAACTTCCACTTTCAACAAGTGCTCGTTTAAGGTCTTCTAATGTTTCCTCATAGTCGCTGTCTTCTACTTCAATGCAGAACGCACCATCAAACCCCGTTTTTTTCAATGCAGACACATAGTCTTTCCAGTTGATATCACCGCGGCCTGGAAGGCGAGGGTCGTGATAGGATAATGGCAGTGCCATCGTTCCAACGTCGTCAAGGCGATCCTGGTCAACTTTTACGTCTTTGGCGTGAGCATGAAAAAACTTGTCTGCGAACTCGTTGAGCGGCTTCATATAATCCATTTGCATCCAAACGAGGTGGGAGGGGTCGTAGTTCAATCCAAAATAGTCACTTTTCAGGTCCGTGAACATTCGACGCCAGATAGCGGGACTATATGCCAAATTCTTGCCGGCTGGCCATTCGTCTTCGGTAAAATACATGGCGCAATTTTCAATTGCGATACGCACGTTTTTACCCTCTGCATAATCCAGAAGTGGTCGCCAGACATCTAGGAAATTCTGCCAGTTGTCATCTACCGATTTGGTCCAGTCATTGCCGACAAAGGTAGTAACCAAGTTAATTTCAAGAAGAGCTGCCGCATCAATTACCTTCCTCAGGTGGGTCACGCCAAGGTTTGCTTCATCCGGGTTTGGGGACAACAAATTTGGATAGTAACCAAGCGCGCTGATGGAAACATCTTTGTCAGTGCAATATGTGAGTGTTTCCTGAGCGTCTTTTTCGGTGAAATTGCAAATATCAAGATGAGTTACGCCAGCATATTTTCGGTCTGCATCGCCGGGCGGCCAGCACATGATTTCAACACATGAAAAATTATGTTCCGCAGCGAAATCGATAACTTGATGGAACGATAAGTCTGCTAAAATGGCGCTTTGGAAACCGAACTGCATGTTGCTTATTTCACCTCTACCCAGCTCTCACGTTTATGACTTTCAAGGATTGCCTCACATAAGAGAAGTTCCCGGTGTCCATCAGAAAACGTTGGAAATGGGGCAGGCGCGCTGGGATCGTCTGCCTCTATATAATTATAAAAAGCGCGAAAGCATTGCTTGAATGTATCCGGATATCCTTCGTTATGTCCGCCTGGATAGTCGGCATATTTGGCGGCATCTTTACCCAATAGAGATGGATCTTTGAGCAGGATTTCATTGGGTCGGTCCCTGTAACCAAGCCAAAGTTCATTTGGTGTTTCGCTGTTCCAGGCAATGGCTGCTTTCTCCCCCGAAATTTCATAGCGAATGGTATTTTTGCGACCTGACGAAACCTGCGATATGAAAAAATTTCCTGTGGTTCCGTCATCCATTCGGAACAGGACGCTACCAAAGTCCTCTGTGTCTATTGCAATTGGTGTTCGTTGACCGGATATCGGCGCAAGGCGCTTTTCATGCACAATGGAGAGGTCAGAAAAAATGCGCTGAATTTTTTTGCCGGTGATCATCTGGATCATGTCCATCCAGTGAGTCCCGATGTCGGCGATGGACCGCAAAGCGCCGCCTTCTTTGCTGTCGACGCGCCAATTGTAATCTGTGTCAAACTGAAGCCAATCCTGAACATAACAACCGTTGATATGAAACAGGCGCCCCAGTTTTTGTGAGTTTACGATGTCACGGGCATGTAGATTGAGCGGATAGTATCGCAGGTTGTAACAAACCCCTGCCGCCAGCCCGCTAGCCTTGGCCATCTCTGCCAGCAGAGAAGATTCCATGGAATTCATAGCTAGAGGCTTTTCACACATAACGTGTTTCCCGACGTCCAGTGCTCGCTTTGCCATATCAAAATGTAGTCGATTGGGTACACAAATATGCACCACGTCAACATCAGTGTCTGAAAGCAATTCTTCATAACTGGTATAGGCTTTTGGAAGCCCCAGCCCCTTGGCGGACTCAGTGGCTTTTTTGCTGGAGCTTGCAACGATCCCGCTCACCCTTATACCAAGGCGCCGTATCGCTTCGAGATGTGCATTGCCCATAAATCCGGACCCCGCGATGGCAGCGGTTGACTGGTACATGCCTTTCCCCTTTATCGATTGGCAGAATTACTTTGCAACATATGCTGCATATTGTAACCGGTTACATTTTCGCTTGTCAAGCGCAGGAAACATGCGTAATCTGGCATTGGGAAGAGTAGAGATTTTGCGCTCTACGCGCCGTGTTCGGTGAAGGGGAGATGCGTGTCAGGTCTAATTTATACACGTCTAAGTACCATGATGTTCCTTCAGTTTTTTGTCTGGGGGGCATGGTTTGTAACACTTGGTACTTATTTGGCAGGCATTGGTTTTAGCGGGTCCGATATTGGCCTTGCATATCTTACCAACAACATTGGGGCCATGGTTGCGCCATTTTTTGTCGGTTTGATTGCAGATCGGTTTTTCGCGTCGGAGAAGATAATGGGCGTGCTTCATGTGAGCGGTGCGTTTGTCCTTTACCTCGTGTCAGACTTGGAACTTCAATCCTCCATTATCATTGGACTGATACTATATAATATCTGCTATATGCCGACGCTGGCACTTGTGAACGCGGTTTCCTTCAACGCAATGAATTCCCCGAACACCCAGTTTCCAAAAGTGCGTGTTTGGGGAACGCTTGGGTGGATCGTGGCAGGTCTTACTATAAGCTTCTTGCTGGCAGGTTATGTAGAGAATATTGAAGCGACGTCAACGCCGATGAAGCTTGCGGCTGCTGCATCACTTATTTTGGGCCTATATAGCTTTACCCTTCCGAATACTCCGCCTCAGAATGCAGGCGGGCGAACGTCCGTTAAGGATATGATGGGTCTAGATGCTCTGGCGCTTATGAAGGACCGGTCGTTTGCAGTTTTTGCGCTTTGTTCGCTCCTGATATCGATTCCGCTGGCTTTCTATTATGCGTTTACAAATCTGTTTCTCAATGAAGTTGGTATGCCCGCAGTCGCTGCCAGTATGAGCCTGGGCCAGGTATCGGAGGTGGTGTTTATGCTTGTCATGCCGCTGATGTTCGCTCGCCTTGGGGTCAAGTGGATGCTGTTCGTTGGCATGATTGCGTGGGTTTTGCGATATGCTTTTTTCGCATCGGGTGACTGGGATTCTCTTTCATGGATGTTATACGCGGGCATCGTCCTTCACGGTATCTGTTATGACTTTTTCTTTGTTACCGGACAGATATACGTAGATCAAAAGGCCGACAAAACCATTCGGGCAAGCGCGCAAGGGCTGATTGCTTTGTTAACATATGGTATGGGGCTCGCAATCGGGTCCCTTCTTGCTGGGTTGACGGTGGATTATTATACAGTTGATGGAGTGAAAAACTGGCCAAGCATCTGGTGGGTGCCTTGCATTTTTGCTGCCTTCGTGGCTTTGTTATTTCATCTGTTGTTTAAGGAAGACATAAAGCAGAGCGCGGCGATAAAAGCGCCGGCGTCATCTTGAGTTTGGTCAGCCGTTGGTCGTTAGCATGAAATCATGTAGCGGCTCATTCTAGGGGTAGTTATGACAAATATTCGGACCGTCGCAAAGAAAGCTGGAGTGTCGGTGGCGACTGTATCGCGTGCCATGCAAAAACCAGACGTGGTTTCAGAAAAAACCCGAAAGAAAGTACAAGAGGCAGCTCGCGACGTTGGGTATAAACCCAATATGATGGCGCAGGTTTTTAGGTCGAAGAAAACCCATTCAATCCTCGTTTTAGTGCCGGACATGTCAAATCCGTTTTTTGCACAGGTCATAAGTGGAATCCAAAAAGCGGTGCGGCCCCGAGGATACAATCTGGTTCTTGGAAATACACTGGGTAATCAGCAAACTGAGCGGGATTTGGCGCAGCTTCTAATAACCAACCAGACGGATGGTATAATTCAACTTAGTGCGCGCTACCCGCTAGATGAGCAAGACAAGGGCGGGCATAGGTTGCTTCCGATTGTTAACTGTTGCGAATGTGTGAACGACGACAGCATGCCCACTGTTCAGCTTCAGAATGAAGAAGCTGCAAAGGCGATGGCCAACTATCTTGTTGGATTGGGGCATTCTCGGATTGGCGTTATCACCGGTCCGCCTGAAAGCCCTCTTACAATAGGACGAATGGCCGGATACAAGGCTGCACTAGAGGAGCATAGATTGACCTTTGAGCAGCAAATTATCGTAGAGGGCGATTATTCTCTGGTGGCGGGCGAAAAGGGTGTTGCAGCTATTTTGTCCTGCGGAGTGGCACCAACAGCAATATTTTGTTTCAACGATGAAATGGCATTTGGTGCAATGCGGGAGCTGAAGCAACAAGGGCTTCGAGTGCCGGCTGATGTATCGGTGGCTGGTTTCGATGATCTGCCTTTTTCCAAATATATGAACCCAGCATTGACGAGTGTGCGTCAGCCCTCACTTGATTTTGGCGCGGTTGCCGTTAACCAGCTTTTTGAGCTTATTGAGGGCCGCGTGATGCGTCAAAGGCATCAATTACTTCCTTTCGAGCTGGCTATTCGCTCCAGTACCTGCGAAGCATCGAACCTATGATCTGAGAGAAAGAGCGCTTGAGTTTCCTGAAGACTTCCGTTGGATTATAGGAACGCCTTAAGCGAGTAAATATGATCCCGGGTATTAAAACCGTATAGGAATGCAATTGAGTCTTTCTGAAAGTGTTTCCATTATTGGAAATTATCTGTGCTTTGAGCCTGCTCTGGAGATAAACGTGGCCTTCAATAAAACTTGCTTGTCGCAGCATAGGTTTTTGGTTTTAAATTTCCAATCGACAAAACGTGAATCAAAAAATACTATTAATAATAGTGTGTTATGATGTTTTTGTGAGAATTATAAATAGTAAAAAAAACCTTTACATAATGTAACCGGTTACATTATAGTGACTAATTACCAACATGGACCGTAACGAGGAATAGCTCAAAAATTGATAGCGCTGTCATTCGAATTTTAAAAATAACTGAAAGCGCTATCATATAATTTTAATTGGGGAATTCTAGGTGTTGGAACGTTTTGGGAGAACAGCCATAATGGGATGTCTAGGGAGAGGAACAATGACTGATAAGTTTATCCGGAGTGGGGCGACGCGCACTAGGCGTTACATGCCGACATTGCTGGGAAGTACTTCAATCGCGGCGATGATCGCGATGGGTATTGCTGCGCCTGCCGCGGCACAGGATGCTGCAGATGAAGAGTTTATTGAGGAAATTGAAGTAAAAGGCATCCGCCTATCTTTGCGCGCGAGTAAAGATATCAAACGGAATGCCAAGGGAATCGTCGACGGCGTCGTTGCGGAAGATATGGGTAAGTTCCCGGATTCGAACCTTGCCGAATCGCTGCAACGGATCACTGGTGTTGCTATTAACCGTCAAGCTGGTGAGGGTTCTCAGGTTACAGTTCGTGGGTTCGGTCCCGGCTTTAACCAAATTACTTTAAATGGCCGCAGCATGCCAAATGCGGATATTCCTATCGTTGGCGGTGATGGTCAGGGCTTGCTTGGTCAAGCGAGCGATCGGGCATTTGATCTTTCCACTCTCGCTTCCGAAAGTGTTCGTGCACTTCAGGTATACAAATCCGGCCGTGCAGACATTGCATCGGGCGGTATTGGTGCCACAATCAATATTGAAACCCGTAAGCCACTAGATACGGAAGGCTTTACCGGCACTATTGTTGCCAAGGCAGCGCACGACAGTGGTGTTGACTTAGGCAACGATGTTACCCCAGATCTCACTGGCATGCTCAGCTGGAGTGACGACGACGGTAAATTTGGCATTAGCCTCTTTGGTGGCTATTCCCGCCGTGATACTGGTGCTGCAGCTGTGTTTAATGCCGGTTGGGATATCTTCACGGCTGGTGCGTTCCTTAGCCCCTCAAACGGCATGGTAACACCCACCACGGTGGTGAATAATCTACCAAGTGATCTTACCCAATTGGTTGCCGTTGCGAAAGACAGTCGCCATCAGATTACGGATATTACGCGCGAGCGTATTAATGGTCAGGCTGTTATTCAGTGGAATCCAACTGACAGAATCCGTATGACGGCTGATATTCTTTATGCTGAAACTGAAGCTGATGAGCGTCGCGCTACACTTTCCAACTGGTTTGACCGTCCGTTTGATCAGGTTTCGTTTGATAGCAATCCAGTGATTGCGACATCTATATTGTTGTCAGAAACCAAAAATGGCGGCGTAAAAGATTACGCAATGGAGCAGTCTTATCGTGCGACTAAAGATAAGCTGGAATCATATGGCTTCAATGTTGAATTTGATGCAAACGATGAATTGACACTCACACTTGATGCGCACACTTCAAAGGCGTCGGTTACACCAAACTCGCGCACCGGTTTCGCTGAAACAAATGTTGGCATGGCAATGCCTGTTGTGCTGAACCACTCTGTTGATTATTCGACAGGATTCCCGGTTATTAGCGTTAACCGTGACGATTCAGTTCGTAGTAACGGTGACGGTGTATTTGACGTACAGGATATCAGCACTCAGATTGCAAATGATCTGCGCGATATTTCGCAAGAAAACGAAGTTGATCAGATTGATCTGCGCGCTGATTGGCAACTGGACGATGACTTTGGTCTGACTGTTGGTGCAAATTATCGCAAGCAGACAAACACGACTTCTGAATCTCTTTACCGTCAGGTCATGGGCAATTGGGGTGCGGACAATCCTGGTGACGTAGAACAGTTTGCGCCTGGTGCTCTGGAAGAATACAACGTTTCCGACAGATTCAATGATTTCACGGTGGCGCAAGGCCTTCTTGCCTTTCGCGGTGATGCTCGCGATATATGGGAAGCACTATCGCCACAGTATATAGCGCAAGGCAATGCTATTAATTTGTTGTCCAGCGCGTTCGATAAAATTGAAGAGGAAGTTATTTCCGTTTACGGTCAGTTTGACGGTGAATTTGAACTTGCAAATCGACCGGTTCGGTTCAGCGCTGGACTGCGTTATGAGCAAACTGATGTTAATGCTTTCACGCAATCGTCGCCAACGACACAAATTATTTGGCAAGGCGACAACGATTTCGCCCGCGTGGCAGGAGCTGGCGGTAACGGTCAAACGATACCCGCATCTTACGATAACTTCCTGCCAAACCTCGATTTGTCGATTGATTTGACCGACGACTTCGTCACACGTTTCTCTTACAGTAAAACTCTAGCGCGCGCGGCATACAACAATTTGAATGCCAGCTCTTCGCTCAGTCAGCCAACGGGCCCAACTGCTCTGGGTAACCCAGTAACTGCTTCCGCTGGAACGCCTAGTTTGCTGCCTCTTGTGTCGGAGAATTTCGATATCTCGTTTGAATGGTATTTTGACGAAGACAGTTGGATTTCGGTGGGTGCCTTCCACAAGAATGTGAAAAACTTTGTTGGCTCAAGCACTCAACTTGAACCTCTGTTTGGAATTCAGGATACGACATCGGGCATTGCCGGATCACGTTCTGGAACAGCGCTTGCCCAACTTTCTGCAATTGGTGTGCAAGCAACCAACCAAACCTTGTTTGCGATGACTGCGTTGATTGACCAACTTGGAGTGGCTGCGGGAACTGCTCTGTTCCAGGCTAACACTGTTAACGGCATTCTGGATCCAGCTTTCTATGTTACCGTGGAGACAGACTTTGATGTGGTTGCAGATGCCAATGATCCAATTTTGCAAATCAACGTTACCCGTCCGCTTAACACTCAACAAGCGGCTCTTCGTGGCCTAGAATTCGCTGGTCAGTATTTCTTCGGTGATACTGGCTTAGGTATTGCTGCCAGCTACACGCTTGTTGATACGGATATCGGTTTTGACGTCGGTGCTAGTCCAACCACCAATCAGTTCGCGCTTGTTGGTTTGAGTGACACGGCGAACGTTACCTTGATCTATGAAAACTATGGCTTCTCTGGACGTCTCGCCTACAACTGGCGCGGTGAGTTCCTTGCAAATGCTAATCGTGGGGACAGTTTCAATAACCCGACTTTTACCGAGGCATTTGGAACAATCGATTTCAATCTAAGCTATGATGTTACAGAGAATATCGCGATATCTTTCGAAGCGATTAATATCACAGGTGAAAATAGTCGCGATTTCAACCGTGCGACAAACCAGCTATGGTTTGCGCGTGAGAACGCAGCGCGTTACTTCCTTGGCGCGCGCTATAAGTTCTAGGTTGAAGATATCACGGCAGATATCGAGATTTTGGGGCCGTTCTATGGAGCGGCCCTTTTTTTTGGCATCTATTCCCTCATTGACTATCAAGGGCCAGTTGATTGAGGATTGCCGAAAGGAAATCGGACTGAAAGGGTTGGGAAAGAGTAATGTCAAACTTAGTAATGCTGGACAATGTAGAGCACTTTGACCTCAGAGTTAAAACTGAACGCGGCGAAATGTTTGGGGACAACATCAATCAGGTACTTGTGTTTCCTAATGAATTTAAGGATCTCCAGCGCGAGTACGCAATTTTTTTCCGGCAAGATAAAGACGGCGAATACCAGGCCGTCGTACTTCTTGGCTTGGATCACAATGAAAACTTGTTCCTAAACGGCAATCAGTGGAATGCGCGCTATGTTCCAGCCGTACAGGCGCGAGGTCCATTTTCAATAGGCGTCACTCAAGCTGGAGGAAATTCGCCAGAAGCTGGTGAGCCGATGATCCGTATTGATATGGATAATCCAGCGGTCAATAAAGAAGAGGGCTACCCGCTTTTTAAACCGCATGGCGGTTATTCGCTCTATCTGGAGCAAACGATTGTTACCCTGCAAAAAGTCCACATAGGAATCGAATATAGCAAAGCTTTTTTTGCCGCTTTGCAGGAACTTGATTTGATCGAGCCCGTCGCTGCAGAGATCAAAATTAGTGATACTAAACAATATTCCATACCTGGGGTGTTTTCGATCAGCGAAGAGAGGTTTCTCGAGTTGCCTGAAGGGGACCTGGCGAAGCTGCATCGAGCCGGTTTTCTGGCTCTGTGTTACTGGGTGCTCTCGTCACTTGATAATGTGAATATGTTGGTTGAGCGAAAAGCTGGACTAGGTGCCGCTTAGACTATTTGATTTCAAGCAATAGGGCGTTGAAGAAGATGTTATATAATGCTGCAAATATTGAACGTTGTGCAGGTGATTTAACCCATGGGGTAATCAGCGATGACTGCAAACAATAAAAAAATGAGAGTAGTAATTGCGGGGGGTGGTACTGCCGGATGGGTTGCCGCCGCCGCGCTTTCGAGCCAACTGTCGCGCCTCTTAGACGTAACTCTTGTTGAATCCGATCAGATCGGGACCATTGGCGTTGGCGAAGCGACCATCCCGACGCACCGCACATTTCATCATATGATCGGTGCCGACGAGGTTGAATTCATGCGGGCGACAAACGCCACGTTCAAGCTCGGTATCTCGTTCGAAAATTGGGGCGCGCTTGGCGACCAATATATCCATTCGTTCGGAAAGATAGGTAAATCAACTTGGATGGCGGATTTTCATCATCTTTGGCTACAGGCCAGATCCGAGGGATATGGCGGCGACCTGGATGATTATTGCCTGGAGCTCCGCGCTGCAGAGGCCGGTAAGTTTGCTACTTCGGAAAAACTAGACATCAACTATGCCTATCATCTGGATGCCAGCCGCTACGCACAGTACTTACGAGGACTGAGCGAAAAACGTGGTGTGCGACGGATTGAGGGTAAATTTGTTGATGTTCGTCAAAATGCAGAATCCGGCTTTATCGAAAGCTTGATTTTAGAATCGGGGAAAGAGGTGGATGGCGATCTGTTTATAGATTGCACTGGTTTTCGGGCGTCGTTGATTGAAAAAACGATGGATGTTGGATTTGAGGATTGGTCGCATTGGCTGCCTATGAATAGCGCAGCTGCGGTGCAGACGAAGTCTGATGCTGAAATATTGCCTTACACACGCTCCACCGCACGCGAGGCAGGGTGGCAGTGGCGCATCCCATTGCAAAATCGGGTGGGTAACGGGCATGTCTACTGTAGTGACTATATTAGCGACGATGAGGCGACACGCATATTGATGGAGTCGGTGGACGGCGAGCCGCTGTTCGATCCGCGTATTATTCGGTTTCGCACCGGACGCCGAAAAAAAATGTGGGAGAAAAACTGTATCGCGTTGGGACTTTCCAGTGAATTCCTAGAGCCTCTTGAATCTACCAGCATTCATCTGTTTCAGATCGCTGTGACGCGTCTTATTCAGTTGTTTCCATTCTCGGGGATCAACCCTTCTTTAATAAATTATTTCAATCGATTAGCTGACGAAGAATTTGAAGGTATTCGCGACTTTATCATTCTTCACTATTTTCAAACAAAGCGTGACGACACTGTTTTTTGGCGAGACAGACAAGCTCTCGATATCCCAGATTCGCTTAAAGATCGTATTGCTCTATACCGCGACCATGCGGTTGTCTATCAGGGCGAAGCTGACCTTTTCCGCGTAGAATCATGGCTGCAGGTTTTGCGAGGGCAGGGACTTGAAAGTGAAGGTTATCACCATGTTGGCCAATTGATGTCGCCCGAAAAACTTAGAAGCTCGCTCGATGGACTGAAGGAGAATATTCGGGGTGTGGTCTCCAAATTGCCACACCATGAAGAATTCCTCGCCAAATATTGTGCTGTTTCGGATAGCTAGTTCAAACCGGCAATTGAGTAGACCCTATGGCACCACCTATTAGAAAAATCGTTATAGTCGGCGGCGGCGCTGCAGGCTGGATTACGGCAGGGCTTATAGCCGCGAAGCACCGACCAGACGGACACGATGGATTGAAGGTTTGCGTTATCGAGGCGCCAGATATTCCTATTATCGGTGTTGGTGAAGGCACTTGGCCAACCATGCGCATGACGTTGAAAAAAATGGGCATTCACGAAGCCGATTTTCTTAAAAACTGCAATGCATCCTTCAAGCAAGGCTCTAAATTCTGTCGTTGGCAACGGGACGAGCTGCAGGATTTCTACTATCATCCGTTTGACCTTCCACAGGGATACAATGAAGCTAATGTGGCCGAATATTGGCTTTCCACTCCGGACAAGATGCCATTTTCCAAAACGGTCTGCGCTCAGGAGCACATCTGCGAGCATCATCTGGCGCCCAAACAGATCACCAGTCCGGATTATGCCGGGTTTATGAATTATGGATATCATCTTGATGCAGGCGCTTTTTCCGTATTCCTGCCGGATCATTGTATCGCTAATCTAGGCGTGGAACACATCCCTGACACTATGATTGCTGTACAAAGTGCAGGGAACGGCGATATAGCGGCAGTGGAGACCAAAAATAATGGCGTGATTGCCGGTGACCTTTTTATTGACTGTACAGGTTTCAGGGCGCTTCTCCTTGGCGAGCATTATAGGGTCGGCTTGAAACCGATGACTGACACCCTGTTCCCCGACACTGCAATTGCAGTTCAAATGCCCTATCGGGACAGCGACCCAATTCAGTCATCAACAGTTGCTACGGCCCAGGCAGCCGGATGGATTTGGGATGTAAGTCTGTCGTCACGGCGCGGTGTGGGACATGTTTACAGCAGTAAATATATGGATGAAGAGAAAGCGGTTGACTGCGTCCGTTCATATTTGGGGTTGGATGATAAAGGTTTGGCTTCCCTGTCCGTTCGAAAGCTGTCGATTGGGTCAGGATATAGAGAGACATTTTGGAAAAACAACAGTGTGGCGATCGGTCTTTCCGCAGGATTCCTCGAGCCTCTCGAGGCCTCAGCGCTTATGCTCATTGAAACTACCGCCAACATGATCGCTGACAATATGCCCACCACCCGTGATGCCATGAAAATTGTGTCCAAACGGTTCAACGAACGTGTCCATGGTATGTGGAAGCACATCATTCACTTCCTGAAGTTGCACTATTGCCTAAGCGAGAGAAAAGAGCAGTTTTGGCTGGATAACCGCTCCCCTGAGAGCATGCCTGAAACGTTGAAAGAGGATTTGGCTCTCTGGAAGGATCAAACGCCATGGTATGATGAGCTTAACTCACGCAATGAGGTCTTTCCGCCGGCGAGCTATCAGTATGTATTATACGGTATGGAATACAAAACAGTGTTGAATCCACGTGGTCTTCCAAATCATTTGCGAACTTTGGCCGCAGCGACGTTTGACAGCGTAAGCAGCAAAGCAGAACGACTTGAGCCGCTGTTACCGACAAACCGTTCTCTTTTGAAAGCGATCAACAGCAATTAAGCGTCTTGTATTACCAGTCTTGTGTATGGTCGAGTGAATAGGGGTAATAGTACGGTGGAAAGTTTGAAGGTGCTATGGTGGAAATAGTCAATAAGACACGTGTAATGCGTGGGGTTGATCCGGAGTCCATACCCTATGATGAGCTGATGGCAGCGGGTGAGCCGGTTATTCTGGAAGGCGTCGCAAAAGACTGGCCGCTGGTTCAGTCGGGCCTGAAGTCCGCTGCAAGTGCGATGGATTATCTTAAATCCTTCAATGCAGGCAAACCGGTTACCGGCAAGATAGGCCACCCCGATATTGGCGGACGTTTTTTTTACAACGAAGATGTTACCAGTCTGAATTATGAAGCGTCAGTTGTAGAATTTGATTCATTTATTGAACAAATTCATCAGCACCTGACCGATCCTCAGTCGCCGAGCTTTTACATGGGCTCGACAGATGTAGATAGTTATCTGCCCGGTTTAAGAGAGAAGAATGATCTAACTCTTAACAGCAGTATGTTTGGGCATGACAACCTCTTGGTTAGTATTTGGATCGGCAACAGAACGATGACAGCGGCGCATTATGATATGTCTAACAATATCGCATGCTGCATGGTCGGGAAAAGGCGTTTCACGCTTTTTCCACCGGAACAGGTACACAACCTTTATCCCGGTCCCCTGGAGCCAACGCCCGGCGGCCAGGTTGTGAGCATGGTTGATCCGCGTGATCCGGATTTTGACCGCTATCCCTGTTTCCGCGCAGCTCTGGCTGCAGGTCAGGTTGCTGATCTGGAACCCGGTGACATATTGTTGTACCCGGCTTTGTGGTGGCATCAGGTAGAAGCGCTCGACGATTTCAACGTCATGATAAACTATTGGTGGAATGATGTGCCAAATTTCATCGATAATCCGATGGATACCCTTTTGCTCGGCCTGCTGAGTTTGCGCGACCGCCCCGCACATGAAAAAAAAGCGTGGCAGGAACTGTTTAACTATTATGTTTTCGGCCCATCCGATTTGGCTGCCAGGCATCTACCTGAAGCGGCACAAGGTGATCTCGGTCCGATGGACAACATGAGATCACGGCGGCTGCGCGCATTACTGCTCCGGCGCTTCAATCGCTAATTCAGACTTGGAAAGACTTAATTCCATCAATTGATGCGCGATAATTGCATTGTATTATATGTCGTGCCGTGAGTGCAGTTCGTCGGTAAACCGGCGATGAAGTAACGAAGAAATCGGGTAGGCAATCATAAAAATTGCCGAGAAAAATATAGCAATTGCAGGGACGGCTGTAACCATCAGTATCAAGCCTTCAATTGTTTCGCCTGATTGAGATTGTCCTGCCGTGTAATCAATCGCATCAAGAGAAATCCCTAGACCATATGCGGTTACAGCAAGTGCAATTTTCTGCCCAGAGGATACAACACCGACTATGCTGGATTCGTTTCTAACCCAGGTTTTGTGCTCCCCATACTCAATTGTATCCGGCAACATACTCCAGAAAAGAACCGCGTAAGAGCTGATGCCAAGTGCAATAACCCCATAGGCAACCAAAGCATATGTGGGTGAAGTTGCAGAGGTGCTAAAATAAAGACCCGCTAAACCGACCAATGCGGCGAAACTGCCCATCAACCATGTGTTTTTTTTGCCAACCTTGAGAGCAACCAGAGACCATAGTGGAATAGTAATTAAAGGTGCGCCCGCCATGATCATCAGGGCAAAACCGCCACTGCTTGCGTCATCATACCCGTATTGGAAAACATACAAAACCGTCGAATTGATGACGGTCGTTGCGATCGTCACAAAAACGATGCCACCGAGAATTGCCAAAAAAGCCCTGTTTCGCAGTAATGTCGTGATGATTTCAGTGAAATTGGCGGCCACTGGGGCATTAGCGGGCCGGCGTGCTGCTGTGCGTGTGCCAAAAAAGCACAAGATGAAGATGCATACGCTAATAGCTCCGCAAACAACAGCGATCACAACAAAAGCTTGCTGGTCAGGAAAGCGGTCGCGAAAATAACTCGCCATTGTGATAACGCTAAGCCCTCCAAGGAAGCCGAAGTACATTCTAATCCCTGCAATTCGGGTTCTTTCATCACTGTCTTCCGTCATCCGCACACCGAGGGTGGAATAGGGTATGGATATAACGGTATAGCTGGTCTTGAATAAAATTAGGGCCACAAGCACAGTTAGAGCGACCGGAATACCTGCGAAACTGTTTGGCACAATGAAAACGAAGGCAAAAGAAACGGCGAGCGGCAGGCTGCCGAGCAGCAAATACGGTCGGTAGGCACCCCATCGGCTGCGGGTTCGTTCTGCAATTACACCCATTAAAGGGTCGGTGAATGCGTCCCAGAGTCCCCCAATGGCGAATATAATGCCCGCTACTGTGTTTGGCAGACCGATTACATCCGTATAGAAAAACAACAGATAAAACCCTGTCCCTTGCCAAAACATATTTAAGGCGAAATCACCAACACCATACCCCAAGCGGGCAGACCAGGGCAGAGATTGAGAAGCTTTAGTGTTTTTACTCATGATCACACTTTTACTATTTTGATAACGATCCGGGCTATCATATTGTGAGATGTTACCTGAAAACGCTTTCAATAGAAGCTGTAAATAGGATATGAAGACGAATGGCTAGTAAAAAAATTTCGAAGATTACCATTTCAGATGTGGCACGGGTGGCTGGCGTGTCTGTAACAACAGTGTCCAGGGTGTTGAATGGTGAGAAATATGTCAGGGAAGACAAAAAAAAGGCGGTAGATGAAGCGTCCTTAAGGCTCGGGTATCAGCCCAATGTATATGCTCGCAGTCTGGCAGGCGATAGGTCATACCTTGTTGGCTTGTTGTTTGACGAGGCACCCAGTGGCGAATATCTCTCCGGTATGCAGCGTGGTGCTATGCGGCGCTGCAAGGACGCGGGGTTGCATTTGGTTGTGGAACATTTTGATAAATCAGCGTCGCTTGAAGAGATCGAATCTTTTTTGACGAAGCTTAGGTTGTCTGGTGCAATATTGACACCGCCTGCATGTGACAGCAAAATATTGCTGGCAGCGCTCGACAAGAAAGGAGTGCCAACCGCCCGCATATCCCCTAGCGCAGAATATCCCGGCATGCCCTCCGTGAAAATAAATGATTATGATTCTGCTAAGCAAGTCATGGAACACCTGATTTCGTTGGGTCACAAGGATATCGGATTTATTGTTGGTGATCCTGAACATGCTGATTCAAGGCATCGGTTAAAAGCATTTCGCGACACAATGTCGGTTGCTAATCTAACGGTCAAAGAAAAATGGATACAGACTGGTGGTTATTTGTTCGACAGTGGTTTGAGTGCTGCCAAAAAAATTCTTGAACAGTCGCATCAGCCAACTGCTATTTTTGCGTCAAACGATGATATGGCGGCGGCGGTTATTGTCATGGCTGATCGACTGAATATTGACGTGCCAGCAATGTTGTCTGTTGTGGGATTTGACGATATCCCGCTTGCGTCAGCTTTGTCGCCTGCGCTGACAACGATTAGACAGCCCGTAGAGGAGATGGCGAAGATCGCTGCCAGCTTACTTATCGATATGCGCGACGGAAAGAATATAGACACAAAAACGCCTATTGTCCTGAATGTCGATTTCATTCATAGAGATTCAACAGCGCCAGTTCCCAAAGGCTGAATTCCAGAAAAGTCTTTGTCTAACGGCAAATAAAAAGCCTTATTCAATAAAATATGGAAGCGTTTCCAATATAAGCTAGACAAGGCGCAGTAGTTATATTAGGAATAGTCCATGACAACGCTGTCAGAGGTAATTTGGCCATTGCGCAGCGATGATCGATTATAGGCTTTGGGGGAAGCTTGCGGGGAGAAATTAGAAATCATGTCCTGTTTGCCAATCATCCCAATGTTGATGCAACCGCGCAGCGGGTTTGGGCAGCAATCACCCCTTACTGTAAATAGTATTAGGATTCAGGGATGCGGTTTTTGGTCTGCCTCTCCATTGTGCAGTCCGCTCACGCCCTTGCCCAGTAGAATTTTGCAACATTGAAACAAAAACTCTTGGTCAGATCCGGCACCCGAGCTGGTAATTCAACAACGAACGGAACCCGTATATGTCTCAAAAATCAGCAGTCCGGCAGGACAACCTAGCTTTTATCGTTTTTATCAGCTGCGTTGCGACGCTCGGTGGGTTTCTTTTCGGGTTTGACAGCGGCGTTATTAACGGCACCGTTGATGGACTGCAGACTGCATTCAATACCGATAGCGCTGGTACAGGATTTAACGTTGCGTCAATGTTGCTTGGTAGTGCGGTCGGTGCATTTCTTGCTGGGCGAATGGCTGATCAATTTGGGCGCAGGGCGATCCTGATAATGGCTGCCGTTCTTTTTATTCTTAGTGCTTGGGGTTCCGGAGCAGCAACGGGCTCGTTAGAGTTCATTCTGTACCGTGTGATCGGCGGACTTGCCGTTGGTGCCGCCAGTGTTATGACGCCAGCTTACATTAGTGAGATCGCGCCTGCTCATATTCGAGGCACTCTGACAACTGTGCAGCAGGTTGCGATTATTGTGGGCTTTTTCGGTGCTTTTATAAGTAATTACTTTCTGGCGGATATCTCTGGTTCATCGTTGGCCGAGTTATGGTTTGGATTTGCAACTTGGCGGTGGATGTTTTGGGCTGAACTTGTTCCAGCAACCATATTTTTCCTTGCCCTTTTCTTCATACCGGAAAGCCCAAGGGGGCTTGTTGCTGCGGGCAAGACGGATAAGGCGGAGAAAGTTCTGGGCAGATTGTTTGGGGCGGCGGAAGCCGGCACTAAGGTAAAAGAAATACTCAGTTCACTGGCATCAGACCACAAACCTTCTTTCGCTGATTTACGCGCCCCTGAAACAAAGAAAATCAGAACCATTGTTTGGGTGGGAATTGGTTTGGCCGTTCTTCAGCAACTGGTCGGGATCAACGTCGTTTTCTATTACGGTTCAGTGCTATGGCAAGCGGTTGGTTTTACCGAGAGCGACGCCCTTCTTATCAATGTCATTTCAGCCGGGGTCAGCATTGTTGCGGTATCGATCACTTTGTTACTGATCGACCGGGTTGGACGGAAGCCGTTCCTTGTCGTTGGCTCCGTCGGCATGACTTTGGCGTTGGCAACTGTGGTTGTTGCTTTTTCTACTGGCAGCTTGAACGAAGAAGGGACCTTAATTCTATCAGATGAAATGGGTGTTTTGGCGCTTATAGCCGCCAACGTATACGTCTTCATGTTCAATGGTACTTGGGGTCCCGTGATGTGGGTGATGCTGGGCGAAATGTTCCCCAACCAAATCCGCGGATCGGGACTTGCTGTAAGCGGTCTTGCTCAGTGGGGCGCGAACTTCGCTATTACAATGACATTCCCCATTTTGCTGGTGGCGATCGGTTTGGGGGCCACTTATAGCATCTATGCAATTTTTGCAGCGCTTTCGGTCGGCTTCGTTGTGAAGATGGTGAAGGAAACCCGCGGGAAAGAACTGGAAGAGATGTCGGGCTAGGCCCGAAAATCTGGTTTGAAACAGGCACAAGAGTTCTAGGATGAAAAATACAAACATGCGCATGCAAATATTAGCGATAGCTTTAACCTGTGTACTTACTGGGTGTAACAACCCCGACAGCACAGATGGGAAATTTGAAAGCAATGACTTATCTGGCGACGTAAAATGGCCATCGGTGGATACTCATCGTTTCAGGGATCAGGCCGTTGAGCAGCGAGTGGAGGCGCTTCTGGCTCGCATGACGTTGGAAGAAAAAGTCGGTCAGGTTATTCAGGCAGATAGTGCCTCGGTCACGCCCGAAGATGTTACAAAGTATAATCTGGGATCGATCTTGAGCGGGGGAAATTCCGCCCCTGGAGGCAAGCCTTATGCAACTGCCAGCGAATGGGTCGCGGCTGCAGACGCTTATTTTGAAGCATCTCTAGATGACAGCGACGGCGGTGTTGCCATTCCGCTCATCTGGGGTATCGATGCGGTTCACGGCCACAACAATGTGATCGGAGGTACGATCTTTCCGCACAATGTTGGCCTCGGGGCGATGAATAATCCGGATCTTGTCCGGGAAATCATGGCAACAACTGCCCGAGAGCTAAGGGTAACCGGGCATGACTGGACGTTTGCTCCCACGCTTGCAGTACCACGTGACATAAGGTGGGGGCGGTCATACGAGGGTTTTGGCGAAACGCCTGAAATGGCAACAAAATATGCGAGGCCGATCGTTGAAGGAGTGCAGGGAGTATTTGGTGAGGAAGGCTTTCTCGGGGACAGTAAGGTGATTGCCTCAGCAAAGCACTTTGTGGGAGACGGTGGTACGGAGAACGGTATTGATCAAGGCGATGCACGAATTTCGGAACGAGGCCTGCGAGATATTCATGGTGTTCCCTATATTGACGCGATCGACGCTGGCGTTCAGTCAGTAATGGCGTCTTTTTCCAGTTGGAACGGGCAGAAAATTCATGGGCACCGGGGCCTCTTGACGGAAATCCTGAAGCAAAAAATTGGATTTGATGGATTTGTCGTTGGCGACTGGAATGCTCATGGTCAGGTAGAGGGTTGTACAAATGTAAGCTGTCCGCAGGCAATCAACGCTGGAGTTGACATGTTTATGGCGCCCGATAGCTGGCGCGGACTATACGAAAATACGCTGAAACAGGTTCAATCGGGGGAGATATCACAAGAGCGCCTGGATGATGCGGTTCGCCGTATTTTGAGAGTTAAAGTGCGCGCAGGAATCATGGAATCAAGGAAGCCGTCCGGGCGTCCCATGGCGGGGGATGTGAACCTGCTTGGGGCTCCGGAACACCGGCGCGTGGCCCGACAAGCGGTTCGAGAGTCGCTGGTCCTGCTTAAAAACAACGACAATATCCTGCCCCTGCTGCCTAGCCAGCATCTACTGATTGTTGGCGAGCGGGCCGATAGTGTTTCTTCGCAGTCTGGCGGCTGGACACTGACGTGGCAGGGCGGCGGAATGGACAATAGTTTGTTCCCCAATGCCGACACGATTCTTGATGGAATCAAAACGGCTGTTGAGAAAACGGGTGGCAGTATTGAGTATTCAGCTGACGGCACCTACTCGAAAAAACCGGACGCAGCCATCGTTGTGTTTGGCGAAAAACCCTATGCAGAATTCCAGGGTGATGTGGAGACACTTTTATTCGAAGACGCGAAAGCACTGGAACAGCTTCAAAAGTTTAATTCAAACGGAATTCCAACCGTATCAATTTTCACCTCCGGCCGACCCATGTGGGTCAACCCTTTGCTAAACGCATCGGACGCTTTTATTGCTGCGTGGTGGCCGGGCAGCGAGGGGGGCGGTATATCAGACGTCATTTTCCAATCGGCAGACGGCAGTGTTGCGCATGATTTTAAGGGGCGATTGTCTTTTTCATGGCCCAAACAGCCGGATCAGGCACCTCTAAATTTTGGAGATCCGGAGTATGATCCGTTGTTCGCATACGGCTACGGCCTCTCGTATGCGGATAATATCAATGTACCTGATCTACCCGAGGAAATGATGAACGTTGGTATACGGCAAAACAAATATGTATATTTTACCAAAGGCCGTACAGAACCACCATGGGCGCTTGTAACAGGCCAGTATGATGCATCTATGGAGATTAACTCCCTGGGCGGGCCGACATTGAAGGCGATAGATAAAGACGCCCAAGAGGATGCCATTCATATCACATGGGCGGGTGATACCTATGGCTATATCGCGTTTGCCGGTACTACCCCGGTAAACCTATTCCGCGAAATGAACGGTGCGATGGAGTTGGAATTTGAATTTCGCGTCGACAGGATGCCAGAAGAGGCGGTTATGTTGGAGGCCCGTTGTGCCGACGGGGCGACCTGTTCAGCGGCAGTGAATATCACGAACCTTGTTAAGGCTGGGCCGGAAAATGAATGGCGTAGGGCGCGGGTCAGTCTTTCGTGTTTTGGCGCCGCTGACGCTGATATGACCAACCTCATTGCGCCGTTCGTTTTATCATCTGAGGGCGAGCTGCAGCTTTCTTTGTCGCTGGTTCATGTAGTTGAAGATGAAGATGGGCTCGAAAATTGTGCGTGAACGCAGTTTACGTGAGGGTTGGTGTTGCATTGCAGCTCTTTAGGCACTGCCTCTGACCGGGTTTGTCCTACCAAACTCGGCCAGAGGCAAAGATGAATTTCAAAATTTGTCATTCAAGTTGGACACGGACACGTCACGTGATCCGGATTACAGCGAACACTGTTCCGCCAAGGGCAGGAAAAACCACATTATTTAATTTTCTATCACGAGTGGTTTCACGAAATTTTGACGCTGGCTGAAAAAACATGATGTTGTGCATTCCTGCTTTACTGGTAGACGTTAGCTTTCTAGAGTGGCCCAATGTTCTTGGGGGTAAGACAGACATTTAGTAAAAACAAAAAGCGCTTGGCGGTAATTGCTGCTGCGGCGGCTATGCTGTTTTTGGGCGCACTTTTCGTTGATAAATTGTTTGTTTCTCCCAACCCACCTGATGATGCCAAACCGGAATTAGGTGCTACAGAAGTACTGCGTACTCCAATCTCGCAATCCGAAAATGGGTTTGCGATAAAGGAAATTCTGGAGGACGAAACTTTTCAGGAAAGGCTGCCCATAACCCCTAGGCCTGAGCAGCAGAATCGACAAAATAGTGCGCCTTGGCCGTCCTGGGTTATCGAATTGATCCGGGTTATTTTGGTCATACTTGCCATAGTTACGGTTGTAGTCTTTGTCTGGATTCTGTTTGAAGGTAGCGGGCGCGGGGCTTTGGCGCAGAAACCCAGAAAAGATGTTAAGCGGCGACGGCAAAACCGAACACCAGTGGAGCACTATATGGTGATCCCCAGTGCCACATTGAAAGACGTGGAGCGCATGGCGCAAGAGGGTAAATACGGCGAGGCAGTTCGCATGCTTTTGTCTATCGCTTTGACAACACTGGCTGGCCGCGAACTGATCAGGATACTGCCATCCATGACCGGTCGGGAAATTGCCGCGAGTGCAAAAATTGGCGTCGATGCTGTTGCAAGACTGAACCATTTGGTACGAACCGTTGAGGCTCATGCATTTGCGGGTGAGGGCGTCACCAAAAGCTTGTTTGAAGAATGCCTCGCTTCTTTTCAGTCGTTAGCGTCCCTACAGGCTAAAGCGTAATGAGCAAAACTGCCTCCCAAGACCAGCAGCCATTTTCCAGAAAAGCCATAGCCGTGCTGCTTGCGATGGGACTATTCGGCACAATCGGGCTGGCGATTACATCAATGTTTACGGACGATGGCCGGTATCAAAACTCGCCTGGCTCAAATAGTTTTTCCAAATCTGCAGTGGGGCATGCTGCATTGGTTGAATTGCTGCGTCAAAACGGCAAGAAGATGTTGGTCAGCCAATATGACACTATGGCAAAACTCGGGCGTGACAGTGCGTTGTTTGTCATTGAACCGCCCGCACGGTCCGCGGCGGAAAATCGGGTTGAATATTTGCTTGATGAAGCGCCAATGTTGCTAGTGTTGCCCAAACGGCGCGCAATTTCTGGCGGCGCGCGGTCTGGCTGGATTGGGCGAAATTTTCTGCTGCGGCCAGAAGCGCCAAAAACCGTCGCGCAGTATATTATCGCGGACGCTGAAGTGGTGCGACCTGACCATGCAGAACATAGTTGGCAACATGCCTTTAACCTGGGCGCTGACCCGGAAATAGATGACCTGCAGCTGATTAAATCGCCGCTTGTTGAACCCATTATTTCAACGCGAGACGGTGTGTTGTTTGGGCGATTGAGCGACCGTTTCGAAGGGGGGCAGCAGGTTGGGTCCTGGCTGACCCCGATTTGTTCGCTACCCATGGTTTGGCACGAGGCTGGAACAGTGAATTTACGCTTGCCATAGCCAATACGGTGGCCGGCGAGCGAACAACATTGGTTGTCGATGAGATAGTGCATGGGTTTACCATGGAACCAAGCCTGGCGCGGGCCATGTTTGAGAAACCGTTTGTTTACCCGACCTTTGCGGTGCTTTTGGCTTTGTTGATTTTTCTGCTGGCCATGACGCGGCGTTTTGGTGCCGCTGCACGGCGCACGGATGAGACACAGGATTCGAAGGCCATTTTTATCGAAAATACAGCGCGTATTTTGCATCTGGCGGGTAAAGAACAAGACGCACTGTTGCGCTTGATGGATGATCAGGCGCTGACAATCGCCAAAAAACTAAATGCCCCTCGCAATCTGGCGCGTAAAGATTTGATTGGTTGGCTGGATGAAACAAGCCGGTTGCGCGGTATTGTGCCTGATTTTGGTACCATTCGATTGCGCGTGGATCGCATTGTGGACGATCCGGACAGTAAGACAGTTCGCCTAATGCATCAGGCGGTAAACTTTTATCAATGGAAGCAAGAGATTTTAGATGACACCAAGCGACATTAAAGATGTTTCGGCGCGTCTGCGTACGAACGTTCAAAAAGTTATAGTTGGTCAGGATGAAGCGATAGATCTTTTGCTCATAGGCCTGCTGTCTGAAGGGCATATCCTGTTTGAAGGCGTGCCGGGGGTTGCTAAAACATTGCTGGCGCAGGTTTTTGCCGCAGGCTTAGACCTGAATTTTGGTCGCATTCAGTTCACACCCGATTTGATGCCCAGCGATGTGCTTGGAACCAACATCTACCGCTTTGAAACTGGTGAATTTGTCTTGGTTAAGGGGCCAGTGTTTACCGATTTGTTGCTTGCAGACGAAGTCAACAGAACACCGCCCAAGACCCAGGCAGCCTTGTTGCAGGCTATGCACGAGCGCGAGGTTACCATTGATGGTAAAGCCTATGCCCTGGGTTCGGGCTTCATGGCGATAGCAACGCAGAACCCTATCGAGCAGCAAGGCACGTACCCCTTACCCGAAGCGCAGCTGGACCGCTTTCTATTCCAGCACATTCTGGACTATCCAGACCGCGACCAGGAACGCAGCATACTTGCTATGCATGGTCACCGCGCCACCATGCCGTCAGCCAGTGAAATGGGTGTGGAACCTGTAGTTAACCTCGAGCAAATTGACGCGATGCGCAGCGTTATTTCCAAGCTTGTCATTGCGGACGAGCTTCTGGATTATATTCTTGATTTGGTGCGTGGCACCCGTGATCACCCGTCTGTATGGGTCGGCGCGTCACCGCGCTGCGGCACGATGATGGCACGCGCTGCCCGCGCTGCGGCGGCACTGGACGGTAGGGACTATGTTATCCCTGACGATGTTAAGCGCATCGCATTACCTGCACTTCGTCACCGATTGGTATTAAGTCCGTCAGCCGAAATTGAAGGCATCAAAGCGGGTGATGTCGTTGAACAGTTGCTGCAACAGGTGAAAGCGCCGCGCTAATGCGACCAACTTTACGTGCATTTTGGCTGATTTTGGCGGCGGTTCCCATCGCGGTACTGTTGATCGCAATCTCGCCCGGTAGTAGTAGGCTTAGCCTTTATTATCTGGTCGCGGTCGTGGTCTTGCTGTTGCTGGAATGGCGTGCCTGCAGGCCAGCCAGTCAGGTGGGTGTGCGGGTTGAAGAACCCAGTAATATTTATATCGGGGAAGAAGCGCCGCTTGATATATTCGTTGGCACACATGATGGGAGCAGCCTGCATAATTTTGAGTTTGCAGTTGAGACAAATGATTTGATTGAGCAAACCGCTCAGGCCCCGTGAAACTGGAACCAGGTGCAACACATCTTGAGGTGATGCTGCGTCCACGTGAGCGCGGTACTGCGCGGATACTGCGAATTTGGTTTCGCTGGTCAGGCCCGTTTGGCTTGCTGTACCGTCAAATAGAGGAAAATCCGGGCCTCTCTGTTCCCATATTGCCAAATTTCAGGCGTGCTGCGCAGGAAGCGCAACTGGCAATAGGCTCTGCTGCGCAAGACTTTGGTTTCAGGCCTGACCGTGACCATGGGCAAGGCTCGGAGTTCGCCAGCATGCGTGAATATGCAGTGGGAATGGATCCCCGCTCTATTGACTGGAAACGGTCGGCGCGTATGCGAAGCCTTTTGTCTAAAGAATATGAAGCTGAGCGTAACCACCATGTTGTTCTGGCCTTTGATACAGGCCATCTTATGGCCGAGCGCATTGGTGGCCTGTCGCGCCTTGATCATATGGTAAATACGGGCCTTGGCTTGGCATATAGCGCCCTTAAAGGCGGTGACCGAATTGGTCTTTTTGCCTTCGACAGCCAGGTGCGCAGCCTGGTTAAGCCGCTGGGTGGCATGACAGCGTTTAACCACATTCAATTGCATTTGGCGGCGATCGAAAATAGCAAAGACGAAACCAATTATACCCTTGGGATGACTCGGCTTTCAGAAAGTTTGAGCCGTCGCACATTGGTGATTGTTTTTACCGATTTTGTTGACACCACAACGGCAGAGTTGATGCGCGAAAATTTGGGGCGATTGGCAACTCACCATTTTGTGTTGTTTGTAGCCCTAAAGGACCCTTTTCTGGGTACGATTGCCGACGGTGAAATTAACAGCATTAAGGATATTTCCCGTTCGGTGACGGCGACTGAGTTGCTGAAGGAGCGGCGACTGTTGTTCACCCGGCTTCGACGTCAGGGTGTTTTATGCCTTGAACCTGAACATGCGCAGCTAGTGGGCGAAGTGATCAGTCAATATCGCACCATTATTAGTCGGGAGTTGGTTTAGTGGCGCAGCAGACTGTCAAAAGCTATCAGTTTCGCGTTGAACGGCAGGGCAACTGGACCCGTCTGGAGAATATGGTGCAGCGGGCGGAAAAAAGTGGTTTGACCAGCCTGTCGTCCCAAGAAATTTTCGAGATGCCGCATCTCTATAAAGGTGCACTATCGTCGCTTTCGGTAGCACGTTCGATCTCGCTCGACAAAAATGTCGTCGATTATCTTGAGGCACTTGTTGCCCGTGCTTATTTTCTGCTGCATAGCCAACAACGCACTGCGGGTACGGCTTTTAAGCGATTGATGGTTCATAGCGTGCCGGTTGCGGTTCGGTCGATCCGTCAGGAAATTATGGTTTCCGCCGCTGTTTTTTTGCTGGGACTGTTGGCCGCGTTTATTCTAGTGTTGCAAAATCCTGATTGGTATTTCAGCTTCGTAAGCCCCGAGCTTGCTGGCGGTCGACAGCCCGCAGCTAGCGCTGAGGAACTGCGTGATGGGCTCTATGCGTCCCAGGACGGCGTTAACAACCTGGATATTTTTGCCACTCAGCTGTTCACTCATAATTCGCAGGTTGGCATTCTTGCTTTTGCGCTTGGTTTTGCCCTTGGCTTGCCAACTATTTGGCTACTGTTTACCAACGGTGCCATGCTGGGTGCTTTTCTGGCGCTCTATCATTCGAAAGGCCTGCTATTTGAACTGGGTGGTTGGCTGATTATTCACGGCTCAACCGAGATAACTGCGATACTCTTGTGCGGCGCAGCGGGGTTGGCCACAGCACGGCATTATATGTTTCCCGGGAAATATGGTCGGCTGGAAGCCTTGGCTGTACATGGGAAAAAAGCAGGGATCGTGGCTTTTGGCTGCATTGTCATGTTTCTGGCGGCGGGTCTGTTGGAAGGTTTTGCCCGTCAGTTGGTAACCAGTGATGCGGTGCGTTACGGTGTTGGTTTGTCCCTTTTTGCAATGTGGTTAAGCTATTTCATATACGGCGGGCGGAATAATGCGCCGGGCGACGACGCATGAGTAGTCGGCGCCAGCAACGCGCCGCTAGCCGGCAGACGATCGAGCGCAATTTGCGCGAGATTTTGACACCAGAGGGAGTGCCAGTTCGTGTTGAACTTGCCGCACGCGGCGACAGGGCAGCAGCTGTAATAATTGACCTGCTAATAATGGCCGTTTGCATGATTGTCTCGGTCCTTGGCATCACGATCATAACGGGCTTTTCTGGCATCGGCCGGTTTGGCTTTATTCTTATTTTGTTGGTATTTTTCTTTCTGCGGAACTTTTACTTCATGTTTTTCGAGCTTAAATGGCAGGGACAGACGCCAGGAAAACGGCGCCTGGGCTTGAAGGTTATCGACCGCTTTGGCAGACCGCTTTCTTCTGAAGCCGTTTTTGCTCGCAATATGATGCGCGAGATCGAGATTTTTTTACCCATGGGTATTTTGTTTTCTGGGTCTGCGACGGGCATTTCCGGTCTAATGCAGTTTTTTGCCTTTGTATGGGCGATGACGCTTGTATGCCTACCCATGATGAATAAGGACAATCTGCGTGCGGGCGATTTGATCGCTGGTACGCTGGTGGTGCGCGAGCCCAAAATCATTTTAGCGGCGGATATGACTGAGGCGAGTAGAGACGCCGACGGCGAAACACAGCCGGAATTTGTATTCACCCAGACTCAATTGGATGCTTACGGCGTTTACGAATTGCAAACGCTTGAGGCGCTGTTGAGAAACAAGTCTCCTGAAGGCGGCGAAAAACGCCAGATAGCGGGAAAAGCCATTATGAAGAAAATCGGTTGGCCCGACCCGGTGCCCGCTCGCAAGATGGACGCGTTTCTTACGTGTTATTACCAAACCCTGCGAAAACGTTTGGAAAGTCAGTTGCTTATGGGGCGGCGCAAGGAAGACAAATTTGACGTTGGCAATAAGGCAGGGTGATGGAGTTTGGCCTGTGTGGCAAAGCTGTCTGGATTGCATGCCCAGGGGCGATCATTCAAAGATAGTGGCTAGGTCCTTGTTCGCAAGGCCGCCGCGAGCGTTGACAAGTAGCAGATAAGTAGCTGCAGTTAAGGGCGCTTCAAATGTCATGACAATAATATCGAAGCCCACGATGGTTAGGGCATAGTATAATGCATCCATTTCAGGTAACAGACTATCGAATAAGAGGGACGGCAGGAAGTAACACATGATCAGGGCAAACACCCGCCACGCATTGCCTGTTACCAATTGATAGCTTCGTTTGAGGGCGTGAATGGGTCCAATGTCTTCCGCAATAACGGCGGGTATTGTTACGGCTAATAAAGTCATTATGACTAGCCCTGGAACGAACAAAAGCATGATCCCTGTGAGAGCCAACACAGTGGTGATAAGACTGGCAATCAACACCGGTATGACGAACCGCGCACTGCCAAACAACAGCTGGCCAAAGCTTAATCTGCGGCCTTCCAGCACGGCTAAAGAGGCGTATGATAGTGGTGCGCTCATAACAAACATTAAAATAACCGGGACGAGAAAACCGTATATCCAATAGCCATCAACGTCGACATTAGACAGAACTTCATAGCCGCCGTCTACAGTGCCCGCGATTGCGATCAATGGCAGAAATAGCGCCAGCCCGATCAATATGAATTGTGCGAAATAACTCTTCAACACTAGGGCCATACCCGAGAATGCGTGAGTGATTTCTATTGGACCCGGCTTATTTGCGGCAGTCATTTGGTTCTTCCCTTAAAATGGTTGTTTTAAGCAAAAACCTGCGCGATATCATCGGCTGAAACACCTTCTTTTGCAGCGCGGAGCTGGCTGTATACTGCCGCGGCAATCGTGCCGCCCAGCGCGGTTGTGAAGGCAGTTTGCGCCAGAAATATCAATATAGGTATGTAAGCGGCGCCGCCTGAGCTGGATGAAACGAAGGCTTCTTGTACAAAAGTAAATGCAAAAGTAAGGACTCCATTAAAAATCCCGAGGACAATTACCACCCCAAAAATGGTCCACTTAAAACCGTCGGCCAATGCTGCACTGCGCTTCATCGCGTCTATTGGACCTAGTCTTTCAGCAACAATTGCCGGTATGGTGGCGGTCAGAGCCAGCGATATTATAACGCCCGGAATGACGAGCAGCATATAGCCCAGTATGGTGACGAGCGCGACCAGAATAGAAGCTATGACAACAGGCAACAATTGGTTTATCCCGCCAGCCATCATTTTGGCCAAGCCGATTTTATTACCAGCCTGTTGTTCGATAGCACCGTATATAATGGCGGCATAAGCGACGAAGCCCAACGCCATCATGATAAACAATGCGCCAGCAAACCCGACCCAGCCAATTTGGTTGACATCGAACTGAAGAAAAGCGATGCCGTTGTCAATTAGAGACGCCCAAATGACCAGTGGTAAAAAGACAGTGCCTGACACCAGTAAATAGCTGCCAAAATTGCTGAATAGTGAGCCAAAACCCGCGGAAAGGACCGCGCCAGCTGTAAATTCTCCCAGCGGTTCTGTTGTTACATCAGTATCTGCGTCCCCGTTGCCGTCAGGCATTTGCACCTGTTTCATAAATAACCCCCATTTTATGCACAAACCACATACAGCAAAATACAGAGCTGCGCTGTTGCTAATATGTGTTCAACAGATACCATCTAAATTTCCGTTTTGATAGTAGGCACGAAACAGAATGCTAATTGTGAGTATTTTGTGAGGGTTGTTACTCAGATGCCCTGCGATAATGGCGTCTGTTGGGCCGGGCCTTGGCCGAAAGGTCGACAATTTTCTCGTTGTCTTTTTCCGCCTCCCGGTACAACTGGTAATGACCGGAATAAAGCTGGGTCGGCCAGCTTTGGTTCTTCACGCCGTAATGGCCTGCAGCTTTTCGAGTAAAAAATGCATCGTTAAGATGGGGCCGCCCCAACGCACATAGATCAGCACGCTCGTCTGCAATAATGGTGTTGATTTGGGCCGGAAGCGTAATGTCGCCGACTGCGATGGTCGGAATATCTGCGGCATGTTTGATGTGTTCCGCAAAGGGTGTTTGCCACATGCGACCCCAGACGGGTTTTTGCCATTTCACTGTTTCGCCGGATGACACGTGAATAATGTCCACGCCAGCGGCTTTGAAGGCTTTGGCAATTGCTGTGATTTCGTTCTGGCTCATGCCGCCTTTCGCCCAATCGCTAGCTGATAAACGAACCGACATGGGTTTGTCGTCCGGCCATACGGCGCGCATGGCAGTAAAAACTTCTAGTGGGTAGCGCAGGCGGTTTTCAACGCAGCCGCCATATTCATCGGTTCGCTGGTTGGTCAGGGGCGACAGAAAGCTGGCTATTAGGTAACCATGTGCGGCGTGCATCTCGAGCATATCAAAACCAGCTGCGTCGCCCCGTTTAGCTGCAGCAACAAAACTGGCGGTTACTTCGGTCATTTTTGCGTGGTCTAATTCGTGGGGAATGTCTGACGTACCATCGATGTAGGGGATCGGTGAGGCCGAATAAATCGGCCAGTTGCCGTTGTCTTTGGGCTGGTCCATGGCGTCGTCCGGCGTCTTGGTTGATCCTTTGCGTCCCGCATGGCCCAGTTGCAGTGCAACCTTTGCGGCGGAATTGTCATGGATAAAATCGACGATCTCTTTCCATGCCATCTGCTGTTCTTCGTTCCAAATGCCAGTACAGCCATCGGTAATGCGTGCGTCTGGTGTCGGGCAGGTCATCTCGGTGAAAATCAGCCCTGTGCCACCAACTGCCCGCGACGTATAGTGAGAAAAATGCCATGGGCTCGGCAGGCCGTCGGTCGCACAATATTGTGCCATCGGTGCCATTACTACCCGGTTGGCCAGTGTCATACCGCGCAACCGAAACGGGGTAAACATAGGTGTGGGCCGATCATCACCCACACTAAATCCGCTAGAAGCGTTGTAGCGCTCATAAAATTCCGTTTCGCAATTTTCCTGAAACGCCGGGTCACGCAGAGCAAGGTTGTCCCAGGTTATCGATTTCGCTCTCGACATGCATGAAAAAGCAAAGGCATAATCCTGTTTTTGCCAGTGTAGCGGCATATTTTCAAACCAGCGCAGCGAAACTTCGGCGTTATGTTGGGTTATCTCTACTGGCGTGCGCCGCTCCGCTTCATAATCTGAGAATATCGCTTCAATCGCATCGTCGTGGCGAACCACGGCATCAGAAAGCGACGCGGCGCATTCCATTGCTAGCTTGGTGCCTGAACCAATAGACCAATGGGCGGTGGCTTTGCAGTCCCCCAGGATAACAATGTTTTTATAGTTCCAATTTTCACACTTTATGGCGGGGAAATTACGCCACATAGATCGATTGGTTTTGAAGGAATGGCCTTTCAATTCATCCTTGAAAACAGCCTCTAGCGCCTGCGCACTTTCTGCCTCACTCATGTCTTCGAATCCGCTTGCATCCCAGCATTCAGGCGTTGTTTCTACAACCCATGTGGAATGTCCGGCCTCATACTGGTATGTATGCGCGCAGAAATGGCCGTTCGTGGTTTGTTTGAAAAAGAAAGTGAAACCATCCAGCGGGCAGGACGAGCCAAGCCAAGTGAACTTGTTGCGTTTTTCTACTGTTTCAACGCCAAACTCTTCGGCATATCTGGCCCGTATGGCGCTATTGATACCGCTGGCGTCGACAATCATATCTGACCCCTGAAACTGCGTTTCCAGATTATCCACATCGATTTGCGCGCTGAAGTGGAGTTTTACCCCAACGTCCGCACAGCGTTTCTGCAGAATATCCAGTAGTGTCATTCGGCTGCAGCCAGCAAAACCATTCCCGCCAATGACGTAGCGGTCACCGCCGCGCTCGATAACCATATCGGTCCAATAGGCAAAGTGGTCTCGGATCATTTCGTAGGATTCGGGGTCAGCGCTAAGAAATTCATCTAGGGTTTCGTCGGAAAAAACGACACCGAAACCGAAGGTGTCGTCGGCCCGGTTTTGCTCGAATAATTCAATCTCAATGTCAGGGCGCCGTTTTTTGGTCAGTAACGCAAAATACAGACCACCCGGCCCTCCACCTATGACTGAAATTTTCATTTTGTTACCTTTTCAAATGCTTTTATCTGCCGAAAAATGCGGAAATAAGTGCCGCGTGATTGGCTTGCTAATCTGGAACAACCGCTGTTGTTTCAATTTCGATGCGGGCGGCCTTCTCGATCAGGCCCGCCACCTGAACGCAAGTCATGCAGGGGAAAACCCGGCCCATAACCTCGCGCCATACGGCACCAACTTCTGCCAGTTGGTCGGCATATTCATCACGGTCGCAGACATACCAGGTCATTCTTACAATATGCTCTGGCCGGGCGCCCGCCTCTGCCAGAATTGCTTTGGTGCTGAGCAGTATCTGCTTCAATTGGCCGAGTAGATCGGCGTGCTCAAAAACTTCCTGTTCGTTCCAGCCAATGACGCCTGCCGTAAACACCGTAGTACCGCTAGCTTTAATGCCGTTTGCGTAGCCTTTAGGCCTTGGCCAACCAGCGGGTTGCAAGGTGTCAAACATTGCTGTTTTTCCCGTTTCTGTGATTGTTGAGATGCTGACGCGCGATCACGATTTTTTGCACATCCGATGCGCCTTCATAGATACGAAGCGCGCGAATTTCCCGGTACAATTCTTCTACCTTTACGCCTTTACTGACCCCCAGTGCTCCAAACATTTGAAGCGCTTTGTCGATAACCTGCTGGCTTTGGTCTGTAGCGAAAAGTTTGGCCATCGCTGCTTCGCGTGTGACCCGGGTTTTCTTCACATCTTTGGTCCAGGCGGACCGGTAAACCAGTAGCGCGGATGCATCCACATCCAGCGCCATCTCGGCAAACTGGGCCTGTGCAATTGGCATGTCCGCGAGGGTTTGGCCGAACATTTTTCGGGTGAGGGCGCGGTCGGTTGCTTCATCCAGAGCGCGTCGGGCAAAGCCGAGTGCTGCCGCGCCGACGGTTGACCTGAAAATATCGAGAGTTCCTAAAGCGGTGCGCATACCCTTGCCGACTTCGCCGATGATGTTTGTTGCGGGAATGGTACATTTGTCAAAGGTAAGCCGCGCCAATGGATGCGGTGCGATAACATTGATGGTTTCAGCGACACTGAACCCTGGTGTGTTGGCGTCAACAACGATAGCCGAGATCTCACCTTCACCGCCTGCGTTGCGCGCAAATAGGGTGTAGAAATCCGCGATGCCGCCGTTAGAAATCCAGGTTTTCTGACCGCTCGCGATATATGTTTCTCCGGCTTGTTCAAGAGTTGTCGACATGGCCGAAACATCGGAGCCCGCATCGGGCTCAGACAAGGCGAAAGCGGCAATTTTCTCGCCGTTGGCAACTGCTGGCAGATAGGCATGTTTCAACGCCGGTGAGCCATAATTGCTTATCGCGCCTGATCCCAGCCCCTGCATAGCAAAGGCGAAATCAGCCAGGCCTGAGTGGCGCGCCAGCGTTTCGCGAATGATGCAGAGCGAGCGCACGTCCAGTTCCGGATAAATGCCGCCATAGTCGGACGGTACAGTATATTTAAGCCATCCCCCGACACCTAGGGATGCAACAAGCTTGCGGCAAGTGCCGGCGACATCCGAATGCCCTTTGTCTTGATCCAATATGTCCGGCAATGTGGTTGTTGCCCACGCGTTCAGGTCGCGGGCGAGAGTGCGGTGAGCGTCATCAAAAAAAGGCCAGTCCAGGTAACTGAAATCAGGCATGTGTTTTCTCATCCTTTGGCAATTCGCGGCCGTTGACCATTTCAGCTTTCAGCAGCGTCAGAAGTTCACTGAGTTCTGTTTGTTTTTGGTCGGGAAGCTCGTCAAAAATTGTCCGAATCCAGGTTTCGTGCGCTGCAGCCATGCGGTCGAACAAATGTTTGCCTTCATCAGAAAGTGAATAGTTGATCGCACGTGCATCTTGGCTATCGGGTCGGCGTAAAACCAGTCCCTCTTTGACTAGTTTGGACATCACTTGCGTGGTATTTCCGTCGCTAACAAAAAGTTGCCGGGATAGTTGCCCAGCCCGTAGGCCGTTTCGTTTGCTACGGTCGAGCGCCGATAGGACATCAAAGCGAGATATCGACATATCGAACTGCGCCCGCAGTCGCGCATCAACATCTTTTTTGATCGCATTCGCGGTTGTCAGTAAAGCCAACCAACTTTTAACAGCAATATTTCCGCGATTTTCCATAGACATTGGTTTTGCTCGAGTTTGGTAAATTCGAATTTACTTTATATATATAGTAAATTTAGTCAATATTATTATTTTTATGCTCCTATCAAGGCAATCCATTTATTTATATGGGGTATGAGGAGGGGTTTTCCGCTTAGAATTTTTTTATAGCTAAAATAAAGCGCAGTGAGGGATGTCAAAGGCTTTAGATACAAAGGAGCGTTGGGTTAGCTTTCCTGTCTATGCAAGTGCCAGCGCGGCGCTGTCAGGCGTCTTTTCCCATCTTCGGTCAATTGGACGCCAGCCTCATCAAGCTGCTTGCGGTCCCATAGCTGACAGGTCACTGTTTTATGCTTCTGGTCAAGACCTTCGCAGTAATTGGTATATTTGCAAGTGTTCACTTTGCCTCCATTGCCAGAGCGAACTTTTTCGAACCAGTCTGGGTCTGCTAGTGATTGGCGCGCCAGTGCAATGATATCTGCTGTGCCGTCCTGAAGGAAATTCTCCGCTTGGTCGAAACTGTGAATGCCACCCGCAAGAACGACCGGTACACCGCATCCTGTATCGGCTATTGCCTGCCGTATTTTTTTTGAGGGTTCTGCATTTCTACCGAACGGACCAGCATCATCAGAGATGAAATGGGGCATGCATTCATAGCCGCTTTTCCCGGTGTAGGGATAAACCGCCTGACCCACCGCTGGGCGCGCAGCATCTTCAAACTTTCCGCCTCGTGACAGGGATATGAAATCCATTCCGGCTGTCGCCAAACCGCGCGCAAAAAACACACTGTCGTCCAGCTTGGAACCACCTTCAACGCAGTCTTCTGTCAACATGCGACAGCCAACAACATAGTTGGACCCCACGGCCTCTCTAACTGCGTCATAGACTTTCAGTGGCAGGCGCAACCGGTTGGTCCTGCTTCCGCCGTAGTTGTCGCTGCGGGTGTTACGTTTTGAGAGAAAGGACGCCATTGTGTAGGCGTGGGCATAATGCAATTCAATGCCGTCAAATCCGGCATTTTTTGCCCTTGTGGCAGCACTCGCAAAAAGCCCGGGCAAAGTTTCAGGCAAACCAAGAATATGCGGTAATTCAACGTCGGTTACCCGCTCCCGGTATCCCTTTGAATAGTTTTCGTGCTCCCGCTCGGTTAAAATAGCTGCCAAGTCTTGGTCTGCGAGCTCTAGCAAACGGCTTCTGATAGCGTCGTCGTCTGCCTCCGTCAGGTTAAGTGCCTGCCTGTGCTGGTTGGTTATTTTCAGAAATTGACTGAAAAACTTTTCCCGGCTTGGCCGCCGCCGGATTGAAAGAAAATCGATTAATTGGATGAAAAGTTTCGTTTCCCCGCCGCTAGCTTTTTTCACCGCATCCACAATGCGCCTCAGCCCGTCGGTGTATCTGTTATGGCTTATGCGCAGCAACGGCCCAGAAGGAATGTCCCGTATGCCAGTGGCTTCAACTACCAATGCACCTGGTTTGCCGTAGGCGAATCGCTCGTACCACTCGACCACAGCATCGGTCACGTCGCCCTCTTCGGTCGCCCGCCAAGGCACCATTGCGGGCACCCAAGTCCTGGTTTGAAGCTCAAGATTTTTGTAGCGCACGGGGCAGAACAATTTGGCGTTTTTTGCCTGGACTTTGCTCGGCCATGCTTCCGGCGATGTTTCAAACCTGATGCGTGCTTCCGGCTTCCACATTGCTCTACTGCCCAGGTTTTTGACTATAAGGGTTGCGGCCCAAGTTTTCGCGAATTTTCTTCAGCGTTTCAGTAAAATTTGCCAAATCTTGAGGGCTTATACCCTGTGTCGCGGCAGCGTGGATATTTGCCCATACAGCAAGGGCAGCATCGAGTGCGCGCTGGCCTTCATTGGTGAGCGATACGCGCACAATGCGTTTGTCTTTTTGCCAGGGTGTGCGCACCAGCAGGTTGTCGCGCTCCATGCGCTCCAGCATGCGGGTCACTGTAGATATTTTGATCACACCGCGCCGCGCTATTTCCGAGACTGTGCTGTTATTCTTATCGCCCAGGATACCTAGTATGCGCCACTGGGTCTGGTCCATACCAATGGTCTGCAAGGCTGCAGACATCTCGTTGCCGTATGTTGCAGAGGTTCGATTCAGATTGTAGAGCGGGTAATCATCCAGGTTAAAATCTGCCCCTTCGGATGCTGGTTCGGCTTGGTTAGCTAAAACGGTCATTGTTTTCGTTTCTTTATTGACGATGACTTATTGTGCCGGGATCAGCGGCGAAACTTGTGCTTCGATGCCGGGTTGGGTTTCGTCGTCAGCGAAAGTGTTGAGTGCTTCGGCGAAAGCTATCCCTTCTTCGTCTTTCAGAGCCGCCGCTTTCAGGCGGGCGATAGCAGGTGCTGCATCCGCATCATCTTTGATTTCACGGTATAGGTCCATAATTACCGAATAGCGCCGCAGTCCGCGCGCATGGGTATCGCCGTAACCCTTGATCAACCGTTGCAGGCTTGCCAGTTCAATTGCCAGTGAATAGTTTCCTTTGGCGGCATCTTTGATAGTGTTGATCCAGCTTTCAATTCGTTGGTTTTCGCCCGAAAACCGCAAGCTATATTTGCGCAGCCAGGAGAGACGGCCAAGCGCATACAGTAGGATGAAACCGCCAAGCTTGGTGGTTGAAATCCGTCGGCCTTTGTTTAAGAAAAGACTGCCTGTTTTTCTCACTATCTTGCTGGACAGCATAAATTGTCCCAGCCCGATTGGTAAAATTTCGGCAATTTCCTCGAGCCGGGGATGCATGAACTCTGACACATGAACAATCTGGTCTGGCTCGGCTTTTACCTCGTCGCGGAATCTGTTGAAGCGGTCTGACCTGGTTTTCAGGTCAGCAACACGCATCACATCATCGTAAGCCATGGCCAGTGCAAGATAGCGTGCGCTATCGGTTGTTAACCGCCATTTCTCATTGCTGCCACCTGCCTGTTTGTCAGCTGCATATATCTGCGTCAGTCGGTCAAGATATAAGGCCGCATATTCGGTGCCTTCGAAGTCGACCAGCTTTTTCAAGCCTTCGCGTATGTAGAAGTGAGCATGGGGCGGGAATTCACGTTCCATACGGACCATCAGTTTTGCAACCGTTGCTGCGTATGGCTGTGCAGGCTCAGGTTTTTCTACAGGCGAGTTGTCGGCTACCCGTTTTCCTGTCGCCGTTTGGAACCCCAATTCAAAGCCTTTTAGGTTAGCCTGAACCGCCTTTTTGCTGGCGGCAATTGTTGCTTCAAAATCGGCGCGTTTAAATGGCAGGGCACCAGAACCCGCGAGCGCGCCGAACAGCACCGAACTGATAACTGAACCAACCGAGCGCGCCGCTGCGTCCATATCGAAACAGATAAACTCGCGGGCAGTTTCTTGGGCCAGACTGTTAATTTCGTCTACCGGTTTACGTCCGTCGCCCATTTCCTGTTTTTCGAAAATGGCATAGTCGCGGTGGTTGGATGCGATGAAGCTGGTGTTGCCATCAACAAACCCGCGCATCAGCGCGCGGCCTGCTTCGATCATTTCAGAAGCAATAACAATATCCACGTCACCAGGTACCGGGGTCAGTGCGAGAATGGGTTTTTTACTCGCCTGTTCGGCCAGGTGCGCCGGGAATAATTCGATGTAATATATGGTGGCACCGGTTCGCTGCGCCACGCCAGGAACTGAAGTATATTGCGCGATATAGCCTTGACTATCCGCAAGACTGAGAATCCACTTGGATAGCACGCCCCCGCCTTGCCCACCCATGGCAATGATCGCGATATTGATTGGTTTATCTTTCGACAGGGTTGCCATAATCATAAGTCTCCAAACGAGAATTTGGCGCGGCGCTTTTCAATCCGGTGCTGCAGGAAGCCAATTATCAGACCGCGAAACCGGTTGGTGAATCTGTCCCAAACTGTTGGGTTGTAAACTAGGTCCGCACGGTAAAAAGACGGACATAATACCGCTGCGTGGGATACTTCGCCGCACACGCCGCAGCCAACACAGTCGTTGTTGACGTATGCTACCGGGTCTTCGCGTAGTGGGTCAGGGTTGTCTTTGATAGTTAATGACGGGCAGCCCGATAGACGAATACAGGCATGGTCACCGGTGCAGGTATCACTATCAATCCCGAAACGTGCGCGCACAATGCGCTTGCCTTCGGCGATCCGCTGGTTACGGATTGGTTTCTCTCGGCGTTCGCGGTTCAGCATACATTCGCTTTCCGCGATGATAACTTTCGGTCCCTTTTCTGGCGTGGTCATCGCTTCTGTCAGCGTGCGCATCATGGCGCCGATGTCGTATGTTATGACGGTGCGTTGCCAATTGATGCCCAGTCCGGCGATGGCCTTACTTATCGGGTTCTTGGTGCTCTTGCTGCTGTTTTCGGCGCGCGAGGACAGAATATCCTGGCCGCCGGTGGCTGCACTATAACCATTGTCGACGATGACAAGAATATTGTCATTTTTGTTGAATACTGCGTTGCCGACGCCGCTGGTCAGGCCGTTGTGCCAAAAACCGCCATCGCCCATTATCGAGATGGTTCGCTGGCTGGTTTCGGTATTGAAGGCCGAGGCCCCGGACCATCCAAGGCCGTAACCCATGGTGGTGTTACCGATATTGAACGGCGGCAGGATAGAGAACAGGTGGCAACCGATATCACAGCTGACATGAATGTTGCCCAGTTGGCGCTGGACCAGTTTCATGGCAGTAAACACTGGCCGTTCCGGGCAACCGGTGCAAAAGCCAGACGGACGGTTTGGCACCGTTTCAATCAGGGTTCTTTGGGCATCTTCAGGTAGCGCGAAACCAGTGACGGTGGAAGTTTCAACCAGCTCAGGTGCATGAGCCTGAAGAAATTTGCGCACGCCGTCGCAGACAACCTGCCCGGTATATTCGCCCGCCAATGGCAGCATGTCCTTGCCGCGAACCTTGGTGGTAACATCCTCGCGGCGCAGGATCGTACATATGGCCTGTTCCAGATACTCCGGCTGACCTTCCTCGACAATCAGCACTGCTTTCTTGTCGACGCAAAACCCAGCAACCTCGTCGCTCAACAGTGGGTAGGTTACATTCAGGCAGTATATGGGAATATCGGTTTCACCGTAATGATCCGCCAGTCCCAAAATAGCCAGTGCCCGCATCAAGGTATTATATAGCCCGCCTTGAACAATGATGCCGTGGCTCGCTGTATGGCCCCCGAAAAATTCGTTTAATTTATTCTTGCGGATAAAATCGATTGCAGCAGGCCATCGCTGTTCAACCTTTTCTTTTTCATGGACGAAATTAGATGGCGGCAGCACCACCCGGTCATAGTCTCTGACCGGATTTTCCATGGCATCGCGCAGTTTGAAGTTTGGCCGCACATTGTCCTTGGCCTCAAATGAGCCGTGCACGTGGCATGCTCGAATGCGCAGTTCCAGCATCACAGGCGTACTAGAGGCTTCGGAAAGCTCGAATCCTTTTTCGACCATGTCGGTGATAGATGTCAGGTTAGGTCGCGGATCCAAAAGCCACATTTGCGATTTCATCGCAAAGGCATGGGTGCGCTCCTGCATGATTGATGAGCCTTCGCCGTAATCCTCTCCGACAATGACCAGCGCACCGCCCATAACCCCGCTTGAGGAAACGCTGGCAAGCGCGTCCGAGGCTACGTTTGTACCAACCGTTGATTTCCAGGTAACGGCGCCGCGTAGCGGGTAGTTAACCGATGCGGCCAGCATAGCTGCTGCTGTGGCTTCCGATGCGCTGGCTTCAAAGTGGATATCAAGCTCGGTCAGTATCTCTTCAGCGTCGGCAAGAACGTCCATCAAATGCGATATGGGCGCGCCCTGATAACCACCAACATAGGAAACGCCGGATTGCAGCAAGGCTTTAGTGACCGCAAGAATGCCTTCACCCTTAAACTCAGCGCCTTTGCCGAGTTTTAATGTTTGCACCTCTTTGGCAAATGATCTTTCCGCCATTGTCTACGCTCGCCCCCAGTTATGTGTCCGTTAAGCGACCTTTTGCTTACGATCTGGTGCTGAGAGTAAGTTTTTTATTTGAAAAATCAAATGAAAAATAAATTAATTAGTAATAATGCCTTTATGATTTGAGGGCTTTCGGTCCTATTCTTCCCCTGACAATACCTGAATTGCTTGCTCAATTCTGCTGTTGAACTTTGTTGTTTCAACGTCGCCGTAGGCGCCTTTGGCCCGATTACGGGCACTATCGAGCGCATTCAGTAAGTCAGCTTTCGCAGCTGTTTCGGCTGCCGGGTCGGTGCTGCCAATACGGTCAATCCAGATGGGCGAGGTATGGGCAAACGGATAACTGTCCATGCCCGGCCATTTCATCTCTCCGCCGTGTGCACGCGCAGCAACCCAGCCACCTACTGGCAGGTCAACTGTGCCGCTATAGGTTTTGGCCTCGCCGTCTTTAATGCCATTGCTTTGCCATACAATTTCGCCGTTGACCACAATCTCAACATTGTCGACCGCAATTGCAGATGTGAGATCAATTGACCAATTGTTTGAGCCTGCACTAACAACGCCGCCTGGCTTGGTTTCGCCGTTTAATGAGAACAACAATGCTGGTGCATTGGTGACGAATGTTTCACCCTGCTTGGTTTTTTCCAGCACATTATCCCAGGTTGGTGTTGCGCCGGCCATGTTGGCATATACACGCGCCGAACCGGCAGCGGGTGTACGGTGGAAGGCGGCAAAACTGTCTGTCCCTGCCATGGCCACAACCGGTTTGCCGATATTTAGCAGGCGGTACCAAAGCTCTGATGTGCCCATTTCGTCGGTCCAGGCGCAAACAATCTCAAGTCCAAGGGTCTCACTGAGAATGGCATCAGATACAAACTCAAGTGGAATACTGCCCAGATTGCCTTCAGCGAACGGATCAAGGTTTTTTGCAACCGGGTGCATGTAGGTGACCAAGCCAGGTGCCGCAGCAGTGGCGGTTAAAACCTCACCGTTGGAGCGATCAACGCCAGCTAGGCGCGGGTACACAGACCGTGGGCCCCAATGCCAGGGCCGGTATTCTTGCTTGATGCCTACAAGGCCCAAATGACCGTGAAAATGCGAGCGCACTTCTTGTCCCATTCGCAGGATATTGCCTTCATCGGAAACGACTTGCTGTCCGGTAAATGCGCGGTCCATCAACCGGGTATGCAGATTTGCCAGTAACGGTGCGCCTACGGTCAGGTTTTCGCCGTCTAGAAGTGGTTTTACATCGTTTGGAACCATTTGATAGGGGCCGTCATAATTAATATGAAAATGATAATCTGCTGAGGCATAGCCGTTGGCGGCGGCGTTCCAAACCTCGCCAATGGAAAGCTCAATCATAGCAGCATTGTTTGCGCCCAAATCTATGGTTTGCCAGTCCGCCTTCGTCATTAATCCGTTGACTGCGGTGACAGTGATTGCGCCCATTGGAACATCAATTTCAATGCTGCCGTTAGAGTAAAAATAATGCACGCCGCTCTCGCCGTCGAAATAAACCGGACCGCTTGAGGGCACAATAGGGTGACCGTCTGCACCAGTAACCGAAAGACGTGCGGCTGTTGGCACACCACGCTTAACCGTTTTAATGGTAACGGTGTGGCGCTCGGCGCCCCAATCGCGGCGTTTTATCTCCACCACTTCAACGCGGCCGCCGTAGGCTGAGGTTCGCATCAATTGAAACTGTTGATTTTCGTCCGGTTCAGAGAAGTAAATACTGCCACCATCAGCGCTCCAGGTCGGGGCCAGCGTATAGTGGCTGTCCGGCGTCAGTTCGCCGGCGAAATTGGGCTGGTGCACATCCATGCTGTAAAGCTTATAGTCATCCACTTGCGGCAGCGCGACCACAATGGTTTGTTCGGTTGGGTGAGTGTCTGCCATTAGATGCGCCGAAATGCCGGTGGTATAAATCGGTTCATCGGTGCCTTTGGTAAAAGAGCGATAGCGCAGGTTTTTCTCCGAAAACCCCGCAAGGTGAACATATACCATGCCGGTGCCATCTTTCAGCATACGCGGGTTGCGTTCAACACCGTTCAGGTCGGTTACCTGTTCGCGGTTGCCGGTCAAAAGATGCTGCCGCCAGATGTTTAGCGTGCCGCCAATGCCGGAGGTGAAGTAAAGATACTCGCCATCTGCAGAAAACTCAGGGTCCAGCTCAATGGTTGGCGTGTTGATCACGGTCTCGCTGCTGTTGTCCAGTGTGCGGACAACAATACCGGTGTCTGCACCGTCATCCCGGATGAAGGCAAGGCGTTTGCCGTCTGGTGACCATCTTGGCCGGCTGTCTACCGCTGCAGATTTGGTGAGGCGCGTTGCAACACCGTTTTCGGTATTCAGCAGCCAGATAAATCCTTGGTCCGCATACGCGACTCTGAAGCCGTCAGGTGCGGCGGCGGGATCGATAGGCCCGGATGTCAGGCTGGGAAACTCGTGCCCTTCCAGATAGACATGGTGGCCAAAGCCGTCCACTTTGGGATACCGGTTTGTCCACTGCGCCCACGCGCTGTTTGCCATCAGTAAAGTGGTGCAAAGTATAATCGTTATTTTGGCCGAACCATGAACCATCGTTATCTCCCCTTTGTTTCCCATAGCAATCATAGCCTGTGGCGCTTTTGATACAAGAAATGCCTTTTCTGTGGCTTTTGGAGGAAAATAATTCTATCGCTTTAGCGCGCGTGATTAGACGACTTCTGAAAACAAAGAGGCGTGATTATGGAAAACAATATTGTCATAGTTGGCGGCGGTAACGCCGGGATGCAAGTTGCCGACAGCTTACGCAAGGGCGGCTTCGATGGGCCGATTGACCTTTTGTGCGCTGAGCCATATTTGCCCTATCAACGGCCGCCGCTGTCCAAAAAATTCCTTGAGGGAAAATTGGAAGAAAAGCGCCTGTTTCTGCGCCCGGCCAATTTTTATGAGACCAAGAATATCAACCTGCAACTGTCGACAGAAGCGATAGCAATAGACCGGCAGGCGAAAGTTGTAACCACCGCCGATGGCGGCTCGTTCCCTTACACCAAATTGGTGTTTGCAACTGGCGCCCGGGTTCGTCGTTTGCCCGGAACCGAGGGTTTGGGCCTGCATTATATTCGCGGAATCGGTGACGTGGCGGCCCTAAAGGAAAAACTGGCGCCTGCAATGAAAATAGCCTTGGTTGGCGGTGGTTTCATCGGGCTGGAGACAGCGGCGACGCTGACTACGCTCGGTCATACTGTGACTGTTATTGAAGCTATGGACCAGATTATGCCCGGCCTTGTTGCTCCCGCCTTGGCAAGTTATTTCAAGCAGCTGCATGAGAGTCACGGTACCAAAGTTATTGAGGGCGTAGGGGTTGACGCGGTGGCCACAACCAACAGCGGCTATACGGTCTCTCTGGGCGGTGGGCGCACATTGAACGTTGACCTGGTTATTGTCGGTATCGGTGTTATCGCCAATACGGAACTTGCAGTTGATGCCGGGCTCGCTATCGAACGTGGCATTAGGGTCAATGAGTTTGCCCAAACCGATGATCCTGACATATATGCAGTCGGCGATTGTGCCACCGGCATGCATATGCGTTTTGGTGCGCCAACCCGATTGGAAAGTGTGCAGAATGCGGTTGATCAGGCAATGGTTGCGGCGAAATCAATCCTCGGCGAGCCAACAGCTTACGATACACTGCCGTGGTTTTGGTCAGACCAGTATGACCATAAATTGCAAATGGTGGGTTTGTCTCGAGGCTATGACGATTTTGTCCTGCGCGGTGACATGGCAGCGAAAAAATTCTCTATTTGCTATTTTAAGGGTGAACGGTTGATCGCATTGGATTCTGTCAATTCGGTCGCTGATCATATGGCAGCCAAGCGATTGCTTGCGGAAGACACGGACATTACAAAAGCTCAATGCAGCGATAGCGGTGTACCGCTAAAAGCTCACCTTTAAAAAAAATCGCAAGGAGTGACAAAGCCATATTTTAGCTGATCAATTTTCGTGTTTGGCCCAATAGGCCTGCAAATCCTTCTTCACTTCCGGTGCCATGATAAAGAGGCCGATAAGGTTGGGCAGGGCCATGACAAACACCAACGCATCGGCAAGATCGAGGATGGCGCTGAGTTGTACCGACGAGCCAATTATAATAAAAATACAGAAAATAAGGCTGAAAAGATGTTCTTTGCGGCGGCCTTCTCCGAACAGGCAAGTCCATCCTTTGATACCGTAGTAGGCCCACGCGATCATGGTTGAAAAAGCAAACAGTGTTGCTGCAATTGACAAGGGAACCGGGGACCATGAGATGCGGCTTTCAAAAGCTGCAGAGGTCATTTCAATGCCGCTCATTCCGTTTCCGGTAAATGTTTCCGAAGGGAAACTTGTAATGATTACCAAGCCCGTAAGGGTACAAATGACGACCGTATCAATGAAGGGCTCCAGAAGCGCGACATATCCTTCAGTCAAGGGCTCATTGGTTTGGACCGCCGAGTGCGCGATGGGCGCAGACCCTAGACCAGCTTCGTTTGAAAAAGCCGCACGCTGGAATCCTAAAATCATAATGCCAATAATACCACCTGTGACGCCTTCGGGCGAAAACGCCTGTGTGAGAATGGCGTAAAAAGCCCCCGGTACCGCTTGATAGTTCATGGCAATAATTGCCAGTGCGCCTGTTACATAAAGCAGCACCATGAAAGGCACCAATTTGCTGGTTACCCGGCCGATTGATTTGATGCCGCCGATAATAATTGCGGCGACAAAAACCGCCTGAACGATGCCAATGAGCCAGCCTTTATCGGCGAAGACGCTGGCCGCGCCACCGGTAACTTCAACAATTTGAGCAAAGGCCTGGTTTGATTGGAACATATTACCAATGCCCAGGCAGCCAACAACAATGCTGGCCGCAAAAAATACACCCAGACCTTTGCCAACTTTGGGCAGACCACGCGCTTCAAACCCACGCTGGAGATAATACATCGGCCCGCCGGAAACTGAACCGTCGGGGTTGTGCTGGCGGTATTTTACTCCGAGCGTACATTCAACAAACTTGGTTGCCATGCCAAGCAAGCCTGCGACAACCAGCCAGAAAATGGCACCGGGACCACCGAGTGAGACGACGATGGCGACGCCGGCGATGTTGCCGATGCCGACCGTGCCGGAAACGGCGGTCGTCAGGGCTTGAAAGTGCGATACTTCGCCCGGGTCGTCGGGGTTGGCAAAGCGACCACGGACGATGTCAATTGCGTGTTTGAATCCGCGCAGGTTAATGAATTTGAAGTAAAAGGTGAAAAACAGCGCCCCGAAGATCAGCCAGCAAACGATGAGTGGAACCTCAGCACCTGCTACGGTGACGGAATAGAAAATGAATGATGACAAAGCATCAGTTATTGGTTGAACTGTGTCATTGATGGTTTGGTCGATATCACGGGCATAAACGGCGGGTGCCAATACAAGCGAAAGTATGAAGACAATGCTCGATTGAATTTTAAAAGCGATTTTTGTGACTTGTCGTCTCCCCGGTTTCTACCTTCAGCCAGTTATTTGCGTTGGCAAGCGATATCCAGTGTCAGTGTTTTACTTGGCCGTTGCAACAAATAACCGGCTTTGCCAGTAGCTCAGGCAGAGTTTTGCCTGGATATAGCAGTGGAATTTCGTTGGAATGAGGCCGTCCAATACGATAGTCTTCAATAGGTTTCTGGAAAAAGGCATTTGATCGTTAGGGAGTTATTTAGGCTATGTTTCAATGTCGGTCGCCCATCGATGGTCATACTGTCTACAGCGAGACTTATCATTCAGATGAAGTGATTGATGAGACTGTGGAACGCGCCTGTCTGGGTCAAGTGGTTTGGCAAAAAACAAACCTTGATGACCGGCTAAAAAAGCTGCAGGTCGCTACGGATTATCTTTTTGATCACCGCGAGGAAATTGGCCTGGAAATCACCAATCAAATGGGACGGCCGATTAGATACAGTGCCGGTGAAATAGTCGGTGTTAAAGAGCGCAGCGAGCGCATGTTAGGGCTCGCCAAACCAGCGCTTGCAGATATCAGACCTGAAACTGTGGCTGGTTTTGACCGCAAGATCGAACGCATACCCTTGGGCGTGGTCGCGGTTCTTGCACCTTGGAATTATCCGTTTCTAACGTCTGTGAATGCCATTATTCCAGCCCTGGCGGCTGGTAATGCAGTTATTCTCAAACACTCGGAGCAAACGCCGCTTGTTGCGCTGCGATACCGGCAGGCATTTGAGGCGGCTGGGCTGCCGGTCGGTGCATTTCAACATCTATTCTTGTCGCATGACGGTGCCGCTAAATTGGTGGCCAGTCCGGGCGTTGATTATGTTGCTTTTACGGGGTCAGTGGCCGGGGGGCGCGCGGTCACTAATGCGGTAAGTGATAAATTTGTTGGCGTGGGGCTGGAACTGGGTGGCAAGGACCCGGCCTATGTTCGCGCAGACGCTGATATAGACGCTGCCGCGGTCAGTTTAGCCGATGGTGCTTTCTTCAATAGCGGGCAGTCTTGTTGCGGAATTGAACGGATTTATGTTGCGCGACGCTGGTTCGACAGTTTTGTCGCGGGCGTTGTCAGCGAGGCGAAAAAACTGGTGGTGGGCGACCCACGCTTGCCGGAAACTACGCTGGGACCGCTTGCCAGTGCAAAAGGCGCTGACGCGGTTCGCCAGCATATCCAGGATGCAACCGAACAGGGTGCGGTTGCGCATCTGCCGGTCGATGACAATTGGGGCAGTACTTATCTGGCTCCGCAAGTGCTCACTAATGTAAGCCATGATATGGATGTCATGATGAAAGAAACCTTTGGTCCGGTTGTCGGGATAATGGCGGTAGACGATGATCAGCAAGCCATTGACCTTATGAATGACAGCGAATATGGCCTGACGGCGTCCATATGGACACAGGGTATTGCAGCGGCACAATCCATTGGCGCGCAGCTGCAAACGGGTACTGTTTTCCTCAATCGGTGTGATTATCTGGACCCAAGCTTAGCCTGGACCGGGGTTAAAAACTCTGGTCGTGGCTGTACATTGTCGTTAATTGGTTATGAACAATTAACCCGGCCAAAATCCTATCATTTTAAATTGAGTTAGGAGATATCACGGTGCCCCAACCAAGTTTTAAGACCATCTCCATTCGCCAGCTTACCGGCGCCATGGGCGCGGAAATAGGCGGCGTAGATTTATCTGAAAATCTCAGCGACCAACAGTTTGAAGAAATCAGAACGGCCCTGTTCACATACGGTGTTATTGGTTTTCGCGATCAGACCTTAAATTTTGACCAACACCAGAGTTTCGCGCGCAGGTTTGGCACACTGGAGGTGCACCCGATCGTTAATAGTCTTGAGGGTCATCCAGAGATTATCAAAATGCATAAGCCAGTCGAAACCGCAGCTAGTTTCGGCGTTGGTTGGCACACCGACAATTCATTTTTCGAAAAGCCCAGCCTTGGTTCAATTGTATACGGCGAAGTGATCCCGCCTGTTGGCGGCGACACGCTTTTTGCTAACCAGCAGTTGGCATATGAAACCCTGTCCGAGGGAATGAAGAAAACACTGGAAAGCCTAACGGCAATTCACAGTGCAAAGGATGCTTACACGTCACCGACGGCACTGGAGAAATACGATAGCGACGGGCCGATTTCCTATAAAAAAAGCGATATCATCGCTCAATCGGTCGAGCATCCGGTAATCATAAAACATCCGGTTACGGGCCAGAGGGCCCTCTATGTAAACCCCATGTTCACCGATCGGTTTGAGGGCTGGACACGAGAGGAAAGCCTACCTTTGCTGGAGTATCTCTGCAAACATGCAGTGCGCGAAGACTTTCAGTGTCGGTTCCGGTGGGAAAAGGGCAGCGTAGCCATGTGGGACAATCGCATGGTTCAGCACGCTGCTCTGAATGATTGTGAAAAATACGAGCGTATCCTGTACCGGGTGACGGTCAATGGGGACGCTTTAAGTTAGTATGTGTTGGTCGTGAAAAGAGAAGAATGTGCGAGAGAAATTTCTGGTTCTAGATGGGTATGACAGCAATGGTATTGCGGGCTTGAAGGCGGCAGGCGCCACGCAGGCGGGTGTGTTGTACAAAAATATGCTCGCCCACTTCGTGCCGGAAGACAGCGTTGATATTGTCGAAATTTCCCACGCTGCAGCGCCGGAAATAAACTTCGGCGATTACCAAGGTGTATGCTGGACCGGGTCTAATCTGTTTTTCTCTGCTGCCGATGATATCGTGCAGCGGCACATTGATTTGTGTCTTGGCTTTTTTGAGGCTGGAACGCCGCAATTTGGCAGTTGTTGGGCGGCTCAACTGTCCGCGGTCGCCACTGGCGGGCGCTGTGAGCAAAACCCCAAGGGGCGTGAGTTTGGCATTGCCCGTAAAATAATGCTGACAGACGAGGGGGCAAGACACCCGATGTTTAAAGGTAAACCACGGGTGTTTGATGGTTTTACTTCACACGCTGATATTGTAACCCACCTGTCGGATTGCGCGGTTCATCTTGCAGGCAATGCGTTTTCGCCGGTTCAGGCGCTGGATGTGACTTACGGCAAAGGACGTTTTTGGGCGATTCAGTACCATCCTGAATATGATTGCCGCGAAGTTGCGACGCTGACCATTGTTCGAACCGATGACTTGATTGAGCAAGGCACTTTCAAGGGCAAACAAGCGCTGGATGCTCATGTGGAAGATCTCATGACACTGAACAGCGATGGTTCGCGGCAGGACATCGCCTGGAAGCTGGGGCTGGATGCAGATGTGCTTGATCCAAGCGCTCGTCATATTGAGGTCAAAAACTGGCTGAATTATTTTTTTGACTAAGAAAATCACTGATATTTGGCACCGCCAAGCTTATGAGCAAAAAGATTTAATTTTCAACACAGGGCTGACCGAGTTGTCTGGCGCACGCTGCAATAATGTAATTAAATGAGGCCTCAATTCTCGGCTGAACCCGCATGCCTTCGTCTTTGTAAAGCATGTGACCGTGGATCATGTGTTTGAGGATCGGCAAGTCCCTGCACACATATTGTCTGCTGTCCGGCAAACAGCTGAATATTTTGGCAGCAGCTTGTTGGGCGAATGGCCAGACTTTGGTTTCCCGTTGGGCCTTAAAGGTTATTTTTAAGACCGGTTCTATGCCAATAAGATAGAAACTCCACCAAGTTTGCCCGTTTAGCCTCTGCTCCAGCAAGATCGCATATTCGTCGTTGTAGCGCCGGTATGTCATGCGCCATAGTCCGCCGTCGACAACATCGAGTGTTGGAAAACCTGTATGTTCCTCGATGCGCAGAGCATGGGATTCAATCAATGTGTCGTAGCGTACGAAACCATCATATTGATTCACTGTGACAATTGCCGACTTGTCGTCCAAACAAAAGCGCGCCCCGGCATAAATGCAGGTCAATATCGGTTTGACCGATACTCGTGCCGACGCAGGGTTGAAAGACAGGGAGAAAAATACAGCGAGCAGACAGGCCAATATCAAGCGTATGTTGAGGCTTAAATTACTTAGTAAGAAGCGGTGTAAAAATGTTCCGCCGATGAAGTGCGCTCGAAAGCGCACTTGCTGGTTTAGTGGAAATTTAGTCGCTTGCATTGTCCGAACCGGTCTCAGTCTGTTCGGCGCCAGCCTTGAAACTGCCCGTGAGGCCGTTTAGATCATCACCTTTAAGGCCAACTTCAGCCATCAGGCTGTCGATCAGGGGTGCTTGTGCCCGGTATTTCAGAGCTGAAGATACCACCTTGTCCGCTAGATTGCCGTCTCCGCTTGTGCTGACAGCTTCGCCGTTCACGGAAGTTGATGTCGCACCGTTTAGACCGTCCAACTGGATTATCTTGATATCGTCGATGGCTTCCATTGGCTTGGCGCTTTCACGGATGATTGCTTCAAGATTGTCGATCAGTTCGAGTTTGACTTTCATGTCAATCTGATCGCTGGACAACAAGTTTGCCGCATCGTTAAGGGCTTTGTTGCCAGTTGCTTCCACGGCATAGCGAACCTCTGCGGCGGCGGCGCGCATTTTCTCCGCCTCGGCTTCTGCTTCTGCTGTTATACGCTCCTGGTCTGCTTGACCGCGTGCGCGTTCCCGTAGAGCCTCAGCGGTATCAGCTGCTGCGACTTTTTCGGCTTGAGCGGCGATGGTGATGCCCAGTGCCTCAGTCTCCGCTTCTTTTGAAGCTTCGATAAGCTCAATTTGCTTTTGCCGGTCTGCAACTTCGGTTTCCCGCGATGTTACAACCTGTTCTTCGGCTTTTACCGCAATAGCGCGTGCGGCATCGGCGTCTGCCGCCGCTTCAGATTGTTCTTTCGACTTGACGGAAATGGCAATGTCCCGTTCCTGGTCAGCAATCTCTACAGCTTTGCTGCGTTCGATGTCTTGCGTTTCTACAGCCCGGTTTTTGGCAATCTCCCGCTCTTTCACCAAACGTTCTTTCTCGATGCGTTCTTCTTCAATCGCCCGCTCGGCAATAATTTTGGCTTGCTCAGATTCCCGCTCCTGCGCCAATTTGGCGTATTCTTCTTCCTTGGCAATTTCGAGCGATTCTTTTTCTGCTTCCAGATTCTTGTTTTTGATCTGAACAGCAGTGTCCTGCTCGATGTCGTTGCGGATTTTTTTGCGCTGTTCAATCTCTTCGGTAAGGCGGGTGAGGCCCTCAGCGTCAAATGCATTGTTTGGATTGAAATACTCCATGCCGGTCTGGTCAAGGCCAGTCAGCGAAACAGCTTCAAGTTCAAGGCCATTTTTAAGCAAGTCTTCCGAAACTGCCTGCTGCACCTTCTGGACAAACTCCACACGTTTTTCATGAAGCTCTTCCATTGACATTTCTGCGGCAACCGATCGCAATGCGTCGACGAACTTACCTTCAACCAAGTCCTTGAGCTTTTCCGGCTGCATGGTTCTTGCGCCCAGTGTTTGGGCGGCGTTGGCGATGGCCTCGTCGGTGGGTTGGGCACGCACATAAAACTCGGCGATAACGTCAACCCGCATACGATCGCGAGTAATCAACGCTTGCTCGTTGGCGCGCTGAACCGGCAGCCTGAGTGTATTCATATTGACGGGAATTACTTCATGCAACACGGGGAACACCAGTGCGCCTCCGTTCATAATGACTTTTTGCCCGCCAAATCCGGTACGGACAAAAGAAATCTCCTTGGATGCGCGGGTGTAGAGGCGCGCCAAAATCATTCCAATGGTCAATATGCCTGCTACAGCAATTCCAGCGTATACGGCGATATTCATAAGGTCTTGTGGCATAGTTATTCTCCTGCTTGTGACTCGGGTATTATCCGAGGAAATGGTTTAATTCGTGGGTTATTCTGACTGCGCGGCAACAGGCAATGGCTGGGGCCATTCGCTTTAAATTTGCTGGCGTAGGTTGTCTGGTCAGGTATTTTTAATCGCGAAGAAAGTCGCACTGTCCTGTCGAACCAAAAGAACTTCTTCGCCTTGATCGAGTGTCTGCTCGGCAAGGTCCGGTTCAATCATCACATAATGAGAGTGGCCAAATTGGTCCTTGAGACGACCCTGCGCGGGACTGCCGCTGGTGGCATTACCAAGCACAATGACAGCAGAGCGGCCGATAAAAGTCGCGGTGGCAACTGCTTCCGTTTCGTCTCTGGGCATGATCTTGCCGAATATGCCGGCAAATATGCGAACGCCAGGCAGACAGGCGAAGGTCGCCGCAGCAGCGGCCACAATCGCCAGTAACATGAAACCAAACGTGTTTGATAAAATTTGCTGGATGACAAACCCGGTTATAGAGAAACTGGTCAGGAACGCGATCAGTACAACGATCACCGGCACCTCGCGTAGGCGCAGCCAGGTTAGGAATTCGCCGAAGGCCCCGTGATCATTCATGTCTGGCGCGTCGACATCCAGATCAAGGTCTGGCATCAGGTTGTCCAGCAATCCAGACAATGCAAATCCTAACAAAGCACCCACTCCCTCTATCGCTGCAATGAACAGCATGATTGCGAGAGCGACAGCAAACGGCAAATTTGCCGGTTCCAACATAAATTCGATCATTGTTTCCCCTTTGCTTGATATCAGGTGGGCCGCTTGTGTGTGTACCTCTGAAGTGGTGTTATGCGGCCCGGCCTGATCATTTCAGTGTCAGGATAACACTACTTCTGTAGCAAACACAAAACACAGTTTACGGATTTTTGCCTTTCAGGGTCGCAAGTCGTTTTTCAACTTCGCTCCGGCGGGCAAGGTCTTTTAGCTCAGACAATTGAACAGCATCTGATCCGCTGGTGCCGAGCATGTCGGACGCGTGACCTGTCGCCCGGTCAAAGGCTGCTGAAGCACGGTCTATAGACTTATTGATGTCGTGCTGACTAGAGGGATTGCCCGCTGCATCAATTACCGTATTGTTTGGCATTTCCGCACTGCGGTCGGCAAAGGCTTTTAACTCTGCCTGCATATCAGCGCGCTTGCCTTGTAGTGCATCGATATAGCCGCCCAATTCTTTCTCGCGTTCGGCGGTGTCGGCAATTGTTTGTTCCAGCACCGGCACCTGAGCCTCAAGGTCCATTTGCCGCGAAATCGCGGCCTCCGCCAGGTCGTCGCGCTTTTGGTTAACGGCAATTTCGATTTGAACCGATAATTCTTCATGTTTACTGCTGTTGTCGGCCAGTTTTTTGGATGCCAGATGGCTTTCCGCTGTGGCTTTTCCCTGTTCTGCCCGGACTTCTTCAATAGCATGTTCAACTTCGCGGATGGCCTGTTCCATCACCATATCTGGTGACATGTTTTCAACAGCATCAACGGCGGCGTTTACGCTTCCTGAAATCAGGCGGCTAACGCGTGAAGCTATATTTGTCATGTGATACACTCCTCTGTTTTATAATCAATGTGCCAACCCCAGATTGGGTTTTATTTTGGGCCGGATTTTATGATTTCCACCAGTTCAACCAGCGGGTCTGCGATCTTTTCTCTCATCACGTCAGGGTCTAGGCAGGGTGCTTGCTGAGTTACGCATAGCCGGGCCATTTGGTCCAACAGGTCTTTGATGCGACTAGCTGCATCTGCTTCCAGAGACGTCATGCTTTCCAGGATTGGCGGGTCCCCGTCTACATCTGCGGCTTCCAATTGCGCCAATATACGAGGCAAAGCAACAATCAGTGCCCTCAGTAATGCAGAGCGACCTCCTTGATTTTGCTCAATTTTATCAAGCGCCTGCTTTAGTGGTGCCAGCGTGTCTTCGGTTTGTTCAACTACGCCTGCAAATGTTTCGCCGCGCTCCGCAGCGATACGAGCTTCGCGCACCAAGTGGCGCACTTTCTCGCTCATAGTTACAGCGTCCGGCGCTTTCAATGACGCAATATACGTCGCGTCATCTTTAGAAAGCCGCACACTAAGCGGAACTGATTTAGCACCCATGGGCGCACTCCTTAACTTGTCGAAAGATCAGCTTATAAGCGATCTGAAGTAACCTATGGTTTATATGTATGCATTTGTATGCAAATTTCAAGAGCAGCAAAATAATTTATTCTTGTCATAGTCAACAAAATCAAAACTGCGGCCACAGTGTCAAAAACCTGCGTCTTGCATCGACACTGAATGAACAAACAAAATCTAGAAACCAGACAGTGGAGAAAAAGCAATGTCGAAAATATCTATTATGGTCGCGGCGTCGATAACCTTGGCTGGACATTCGGTATCGGCAATAGACTATCTGACGCCGTCGTGCGAGGAAGCGTTGGCGCTAAGCGCTTTGCCGGTGCAGATGCGGGCAGGGTCTTCTGTTTTTGTTCTAAAACCCGAGGGTTTTGTCAAAACGACCGAAGGTACGGGCCCATTTACCTGCATTGTTGAGCGCAACCACATAAAATCGTTGATCCCGCAGTGCTTGGATCAAAAAGGCGCAGAAGTGGTTATCCCGGCGATTATCCATAAAACCACTATGGCTTTGTCGGGCGTGCCTGCGGCCCAAATAAGGGCGGATTTTGATGCACGGGCTGAAAGCGGTGAATTCAAAGCCCCGGATCATATCGGGGTTAATTATATGATGTCGCATTATAATTACATATATCTACAAGGACCGGGCCGAGTAATGCGCATACCACCGCATTTGATGCATTATGCACCGAATGTAACTGATGAAGACATCGGCGTTGCCGAGGACGCGCAGCTTAAAGGCATGCCGCACATCAATGATCAAGGCATTCATGGATATTATATATCTTTCGTTGAGGGGCCGTCTGATTTTAAGGCTGTTCAACGTGCTTGTGCTGGCCAAGTGAGTGATTTTCCGCCATCCTGATGCCAGATATCGCTGAACAACGTCGGGGAATGATGTGAAAAATATTTTAGCCATTATAGCATGCTTGAGTGTAACGACATCGGTGCAGGCCGAAATTATTGAAGCTACAGCGGATCGTTATGTTTTGAAGCACCAGGCCCGTTCCAGCTTATCACCCGCTGATCTGTGGGCGCGGCTGATAAAGCCAGCAGATTGGTGGCACCCTGACCATACCTATTCAGGCGACGCCGGGAACTTGTCGCTTGAGCCTGCGGCTGGTGGCTTGTGGCGCGAGGACTGGACAGATGGATCGGTGCTACACGGGCAAGTGCTGAATGCCGTGCCGGGGAAGTTGCTGCGGCTGGATGCGCCCTTTGGGCCGCTTCAGGAAATGGCTGTTTCCACGGTCTGGACCATTACCCTCAAGCCGGACGGTGATGGCTCTCTTGTCACGTTTGACGAAATTGCTAACGGTACAGCGGCCAGCAAACTGGATGCGCTTGCCCCTGCAGTGGATTTTGTTAAGAGTGAAGCGATTAGGCTCTTGACCGGCAGCCCGGATTAGGGCTGCTCGGGGCAAATTCCCACTAAGCATAATCTTCTGGTGTATTTTTCTCCTTATGACTTAAAGTGAGGGAAACCATCAGGGGAACAGTTGTGGAGCCGTATTTTTTAGTCATTTTTGCCACAGTGCTGGCGTTTACCGGTGTCTCGACCGTGTCGGCCGACCAGGACGAACAGCGGGCTAAGGCAAAAGCCAAAGCAGCCGCCGAACAGTTGGCCACCATGACCGATGAGCAACGACGTTTGTTGAATACAACGCCGGTAAGTGCGGACCGTTACCCGGCCCCGCCTGCGCCGCATTATGGCCCGATGCGCGGTTCGATTAGCTTCGTTGATACTGACCCTGGCCCCACGATCGGCGGCACACTCACCATGAAACCGGCAGTGGATGATGGCGGTAAACGCTTGAACGAAGCCGAGGCTGGCATCACTATGTATATGATCCATTGGGGGCTCGAGGTAGGAAAGCCGGGCGTTGCAGACGATGCGGGCGCTGGTGACCTAGGCGGTGATTGCATGGGCTTTCGCGACACCGGCCATGTTGTCATGGCGCCTGCGGGCGACGCGGGTGATATGATGAGTTGGGAAATCCCGCAGGGCACAAAAGTGCCGGAAGATGCGGTTTATTTTGTTGGCCACACGCTGTACGGCAAAATCCATAACCTAGGCAAATGCACTCAAACGCCAATCACCAATCTGGTGCAATAGATACGGTAACAACTATTAGTAGGAAATAACCATGAAGTGGCTTTTTGGCGTATGTGCTTGTGTTATGGGTCTGTCAGCAGCTTTTGCAGCCGACGACGGTAGGCCGGATTGGGGGCCATCTAAATTTGGGCCCGATGATCGCTTGGGCGCGATGAATTATCTGACGCCCGAGAAAACTGCTGCTGCGGCAAAACTGATTACCACTGGCAAAACTTACGCACTGGGCATGGTAACCGGGCGCACAACACCAGCCTATCCGCCGCGTAAATATGATGTGATTATTTTGCAGTTGGACGACGGTACCGGCACACCAGTGGGAGCAAACGGTGCCACGGCCAACGACGATATGGTGGAAACCTTTAACGGTATCGGCAGCCAAATTGATGGCCTCGGCCATTTTGGCAAAAACCACTATTACTATAACGGCGTGCATGCGTCGGAGTTTGTTGCCACCGACGGCCTCAAGCAATTTGGTATTGATACTCTGCCGCCGGTCGCCACGCGCGGCGTATTATTGGACATAACCAAGGCCTATGATGGTGTGCGTGTGCCGGACGGAGTTGCCATCAACAAAGCCGAAATTGATGCTGCCATGAAACGCGCTGGAGTTATGATTGAACAGGGTGATGTTGTCCTGCTCCATACCGGCAATATGGCCGCAACGGCGGGCGACACTACGCTTGCGCAAACGGTGCCGGGCCTCGGTGTGGAAGGCGCGCAATATCTGGCCGGTCTGGGCGTGGTGGCTGTAGGCACCGACACATGGGCGCTGGACGTTATTCCGTTTGAAAACGAAGGCAGCTTTTTCGAAGTGCATCAGATTTTACTGACCCAAAACGGTGTATATTTGCTGGAAAATATGGTCACCGCCGAACTTGCCGCTGACGGCGTGACCGAGTTTTTCTTCACCCTAGGTGCGCCGCGCCTTGAAGGTACGGTGCAGGGCATTATTAACCCAGTCGCGATCCGGTAGAGTTAGGCATTGTTATACATCCAGATTGGCTACGCTCAATGCATTGTCCTGGATAAAGTTGCGGCGTTCTTCAACCACATCGCCCATCAGTTTCGAGAATATCTCGTCGGCGATATCTGCCTCGGTTACCTTCACCTGCAACAGGGAGCGCACTTCTGGATCAAGAGTTGTTTCCCACAGTTGATCCGGGTTCATTTCGCCCAAACCCTTGTAGCGCTGTGTAGACAAGCCTTTTTTACCAAACGACAGCAGCGCCGCTAACATTTCAAGCGGCGTGCCGACAGAATGCTTGTCTTCTTTGCGGGTAATGGTAGCAGGTTTAACAAATAGGCCGCGCACTTCAGCCATGCGTTTGTTCAGCTTGCGCGCTTCCTGACTTTCGATCAGATGGGCGTCAATTCGGTGTATGTCAATCACACCGCGTACTTCTTGGGCAAAGCTATAGCCACCGTCTTCGGTGACATCACCCGACCAGCCAGCCCCCTCAACTGTGGTGGCAAGGTCGTTCATATGCGCGGCGACGGTGTTTGCAACTTTGCCGCGGGCTTTATCATCTTCGATCAATTTGGTGTCCAAGCCACCGAACAGCCCAAGCATTTCGATCAGGTTTTTGTTGTATCGGGTTGGAATACTGCCGATCAGGCCTTTGATCGCGCGCGCCTCTTCAGCCAAATGCTTGATTTCTCCGCCGGCATGTTGTGCGCCGGTACCATCGGTGACAACAACATCGTTGGTACCCATATCCAGCAGATAGTCATCAAGCGCCTTGTCGTCCTTGAGGTAAACTTCCGACTTGCCGCGACCCACTTTATACAGCGGTGGCTGAGCAATATAGAGATGCCCGGCTTCGACCACTTCAGGCATTTGCCGGTAGAAGAAAGTAAGTAGCAGCGTGCGAATATGCGCACCATCCACGTCCGCATCAGTCATGATGATGATTTTGTGGTAGCGAAGCTTTTCTATGTTGAAATCTTCACGGCCAATACCAGTGCCTAGCGCCGTGATCAAAGTGCCAATTTCGTTGGAGGCAAGCATCCTGTCAAACCGGGCCCGCTCCACATTAAGAATTTTACCACGCAGGGGCAGGATAGCCTGATTTTTCCGGTTCCTGCCCTGTTTGGCGGAGCCGCCCGCGCTGTCGCCCTCGACGATGAATATTTCAGAAAGCGAGGGGTCTCGTTCCTGGCAGTCTGCCAGCTTGCCGGGCAGGGACGCAATATCAAGAGCACCCTTGCGGCGGGTCAGCTCGCGCGCTTTACGCGCGGCTTCGCGGGCTGTCGCGGCATCGATGATTTTCCCGACGATATTTTTCGCTTCTGCCGGATGTTCACCGAACCACTCGGCCAGCTTTTCATTGACCAGTCCTTCAACCGCGGGACGTACCTCGGATGACACCAGCTTGTCCTTGGTTTGGCTGGAAAACTTTGGGTCAGGTACTTTGATTGATAAAACGGCGGTTAGCCCCTCGCGACTGTCGTCGCCAGCCAACGAAACCTTGGCTTTTTTTGCCAGGCCAGAATCGTTGACATAAGCATTGATCGAGCGCGTTAGTGACGCTCGGAAAGCTGCTAAATGAGTGCCGCCGTCACGCTGGGGAATGTTGTTGGTGAAACAGTGTACATTCTCGTGGTAGCTGTCGTTCCATTGCAGCGAAAGCTCGGTTGTGATGCCGTCTTTCTCGCCGGTAATGGTGATGGGCTCACCGATCAAACTGGTTTTATTGCGGTCCAGATATTTCACAAATGCGGTAATACCGCCTTCATAATAAAGATCCATGTCCTGTACATCGGCATGGCGTTTGTCTTTGAGTAGGATATGAACTCCGGAATTCAAAAATGCCAGCTCGCGGTAACGGTGGATTAGCTTTTCAAAGTCGAATTCGATAAATTTAAACGTGCTAAGCGCAGGCATGAAGGTAACTTCGGTACCTTTTTTGCCGTTGGCGTCACCAGTTACCACCAAATCATCAATCGGCTCGCCATTTTCAAAGCGCATATAATGCTCTTTGTCGTCGCGCCAAATGCGCAACTCAAGCCAATCGGAAAGGGCGTTAACAACCGACACACCAACTCCGTGCAAACCACCGGAGACCTTATAACTATTCTGGTCAAACTTACCGCCTGCATGCAACTGGGTCATGATAACCTGCGCGGCTGAAACGCCTTCTTCCTCATGAATATCAACAGGAATGCCCCGGCCATTGTCGGTAACCGAGCAACTGCCGTCTGGGTTAAGGGTCATGGTTACCAAGTCGCAGTGGCCCGCTAGTGCTTCGTCGATCGCATTGTCTGAAACTTCAAACACCATATGATGCAGGCCCGAGCCGTCCTCGGTGTCACCAATATACATGCCCGGGCGCTTGCGCACAGCGTCCAGGCCTTTCAAGACCTTGATCGAATCGGCGCTATATTCGTTTTCTTCTACCGCTTCAGGTGTGTCGGTCATGGTGATCTACTTCCTCGTTGATCCAAACTTACACGGCGCACGGCTGGATCACGCCGTCTGCCACTTGAAAAAATTCTGCCTTGCCCATCAGGTCACTGAAAAGGCTTCTGTCAGTTCCCGTCATCCAGCATTGGCTGCCCAGTGATGCCAGGTCGTCGAATAAGGCGCGCCGCCGGTCACCGTCAAGGTGAGCGGCGACTTCGTCTAATAACAGTAATGGCGCCTGCCCCTTAAGGGCTATTTGAAGCCGGGCACCTGCCAGAACCAAACCAATCAACAGTGCTTTTTGTTCGCCTGTTGAACATAGGTCTGCGGGCATTGCTTTAGGTGCGTGAGTGACAATAAAATCGGTTTTATGAACGCCGGTTGATGTGCGGCCGGACCGCGCGTCTTGCACTCGTTCGCTGGCCAGCTTTTCGCGGTAAGTGGTTTCCACTTCTACTGGCGGTGCGTCGTCGGCGAGCAATCCTTCCAGCCAGCCGTCCAGTGCAAGTGTTGCTTTGGGAAACGGGCCCGCGGCCGTGGCTTCGATTTGTCCAGCTAGCTGACCGGCAAATTCAAGTCTGGCCACTGCTACTGCCACGCCGTGCTCCGCCATTCGGGCTTCCAGCGCAGACAACCACGCGGCATCGGCCGCGGCACCTTTTTCGCCCAGCAGCCTGTTCCGGTCACGCATGGTGCGCTCATAGGCGCTAATCTGCCTGCTATGGTCCGGGTATAGCCCAAGCGTCATGCGGTCCAAAAATTTGCGCCGTGAGGACGGTCCTTCGATAAACAAACGGTCCATTTGCGGGGTCAACCAGCTAATTGACCATCTGCCGCCCAACGCACTGGTACTGCTGGCGGTTTCACCGTCAATTTTAACGATACGGCGATGCAGGCCCTTGTCTGAAGAGTCTTTGTCTTCGGGAAAGGCGGTGAGATTAGGGTCCTGACCTGTGCCCACTTTGATTGTTTCGGTTTCGCCGTCAGTCAGAAAGTTAAGTTGCATTGCTACCGACCAGTTGCCGCCGTCCTTGCGCCCCACATCTCTGAGTGTTGCGCCGCGCAGCCCGCGTCCGGGAGCGCCGTAGCTGATGGCTTCCAGAACGTTGGTTTTGCCCGCGCCGTTGTCGCCGGTTAGCACCACAAAAGGGTGGTCACCGCTTAGTTCAAGCGCGCCGTATGGGTATGATCTAAAATCTGTCATGATCAATTTAGCAATGAATATACTTTCAGGGGCTCCACTACCGGTCGCCGCCGGAAGATCATCGGATACATATTGAGCGCTCTTCATCGGCATTCGATTTCGCAGTTACATTGACCGGGCACTACACCGCACCCAACGGCTAACCTGCAACGCCGCCACAAATGGCCAAATATGCCGCGAAGGTTAATAATAGCGACCTAAACCCGCATCGGCATCAGGACGTATAGCGCCCCTTCGTCCATCAAGTCCCTGAGGACGGTCGGCGCAGAAGGATCAGCCAGATGCACCTGCACCATATCGCCTTCAATTTGCGCTAGAATATCCATCAGATAACGGCTGTTGAATCCAATTTCCAAATCATCCGATCCGTAAGCCGCGGCAAGTTCCTCGCGCGCAGTGCCGCTGTCTGGACTGTTTACCGAAAGTTTCAGTGTGTCCGCAGACAGTGATAATTTTACCGAACGGGTTTTGTCTGAACTGATGGTCGAAACGCGGTCAACGGCCTGAGAAAACAGACGGCAATCCATTTCCAGCAGCTTGTCGTTGCCCACAGGGATCACCCGACTGTAGTCGGGGAAAGTACCATCAATTAGTTTGGATGTGATCACAGTGCTGTCAAAGCTGAACCGTACTTTGGTGTCGGAAAGGGCAACTACTACGTCGCCTTCATAATCCTCGATCAGCTTGCGCACCTCGGCTACAGTTTTGCGGGGCACGATAACACCGGGCATGCCGGCAGCGCCCTCAGGCACACCTTGTTCCACTTGAGCTAGTCTATGGCCGTCCGTCGCAACAGCGCGCAGTGTCGAGCCGCTTTCACCGCTTGCAACATGCAAATAGATGCCGTTCAGGTAATAGCGCGTTTCCTCAGTGGAAATGGCAAACTTGGCTTTGTCGATCAGGCGTTTCAATTCTTCACCAGCGACAGCAAATCTGTGGGGCAGGTCGCTTTCGCTCATGGTTGGGAAGTCTTCTTTGTCCAGGCACGCCAGGGTGAAGCGTGACCGTCCGGCTTTGACCAGCAGCCTGTCACCATCTTCCAGCGTCAGTTCCACTTCTGCGCCGTCAGGTAACTTGCGGGCGATATCGAACAGTGTGTGCGCTGGCACGGTGGTGGCACCCGGCTGACTAATTGCAGCGGTCGTGCGCTCCACAATCGATATGTCTAAATCGGTGGCTGTCATTGCTACGTCGTCACCGTCGGCTTCTATCAAAACGTTGGACAGGATAGGAATGGTGTTCCGGCGCTCAACAACTGATTGAACATGCCCCAGGATTTTCAGAAGTGAATTCCGCTCTATCGTGAATTTCATGAATTAAATCTTCTTGTTTGATTTTGCTAAAACCGTTGTGCCCCATGCAGGTTTTCAACACCGCGCAATGCTTTACAGTTCATCCCAATATCTCTCCCCAGAGACATGCTGAACACAGCTAAACACGAACCTGCCAACATCCCCCGAAAAGGCCTCAGGAAACAATAGCGTTTTTCAGCCCAAAACCAAACTAAAAAGCGTGTTTTGGGTGTATTTTTTTCATCGTTGAATCGTATAATTTCTGCCGATTCGCGGCGAACGGCCTTAAGAGTTGAAATCGCGACTGTTTTCGCTGCCGGAAACGGCGGAATTACCCCGCCAGCATCCGGGTCAATCGGGTGATGTCTTCACCCAGTTGGCTGTCTGACTTGCACAGATCCTCGATCTTCCTGACTGCATGCATAACGGTGGTATGGTCCCGACCACCAAAACGACGACCGATCTCGGGCAAGCTTCGGCTTGTCAGCTGTTTTGACAGATGCATCGCCACCTGACGCGGGCGGGCAATAACCCTTGCCCGGCGCTGCGACAGCATTTCGGCTAGTCGCAAATTGTAATAATCAGCAACTGTGCGCTGTATTTCATCGATGGTAACCTTGCGGTCATTGGCCCGTATTAGGTCCTGCAGGACGTCTCTGGTCATTTCCATAGTGATGGGACGGCCCACTAGGGTAGCGTATGCCAGCACCCTGTTCAGGGCGCCTTCAAGCTCGCGTACGTTCGATATGATCCGCTTGGCCAAAAATTCCAGCACCTCGGTCGGCACATCCACGTCGCCTACATTTTCTGCCTTGGATTGTAGGATACCGAGGCGCAGTTCATAATCAGTGGGGTGAATGTCAGCCACAAGGCCCCAACCCAGTCGTGATATGATACGGTCTTCGATGCCTTCAAGGTCTGTCGGCGATCGGTCAGCGGTAATAACAACCTGGCAGCGCTTGTCGATTAGCGCATTGAACGTGTGAAAAAATTCTTCTTGAGTACTGTCTTTGTTGGCAATGAACTGAACGTCATCCACCATCAGCAAATCCGCAGTGCGAAACTTCTGCTTGAAAGCATGGGTGTCTTTATAGCGAATGGCGGCGATAAACTCGAACATGAATTTCTCGGCCGAAACATATGCCACTCGCTTTTGCGGTGCCCGACGCTGAACCTCCCATGCAATGGCATGCATCAGGTGGGTTTTGCCGAGCCCAACTCCGCCGTGAAGAAACAAGGGGTTGAATGATACATCGTCGCTTTCAGCAATGCGTTTGGCAGCGGCGTAAGCCAGTTCGTTGGATTTGCCGACAACAAACGAATCAAAGGTATATTTTGGATCAAGTGCTGAAGTGTCGGTAAAGCCGCCTGACGCTGCGGCGGTAGTGTCGGCCCCAGCGCTGGGTACTCGTGCAATTGGTTGGCTTGGAGTTGCAGGCACTGCGCCTTTAGCGGCGAGACGAATGCTCAGGCTTTTAACCCGTGCGTCTTCGGCATGGAAAAAATCCATCAGTCGGGGCCCATAATTTCTTTGAATCCAGTCCCGGACAAATTTTGTCGGCGCCGTCAGTTCGACTGTGCCGCCGTCAAGGCCGTTATAGCCCAACTGATCCAACCAAGTTGTGTAAGCCTGTTGCCCGAATTCTTTTTTGAATTTGCTGCAAACGCGTGCCCAGGATGCGCCGTTATCGTTATCCATGACGGTTATTGGTTCCCCGCGTATTCCCATTACCCCAGTTTCCCCTAATCATATTCACTTCCCTGTTCGGCGTCGGTTATTGTCGGCTCTCGATGAACCACCTTCCGGCGTCCGTGGCACCCATTCACCCCTGAAAGATGTGCCAATATCGTTTGTTTACCTGCTTAATCGCGCGGCAAAATGCATCTGTCTGCGCAAAAGTTGCGCCTACCTGCGTTAAGCTATGGCCAAAATCAGCGGCGGTATCCCCGATGCCTGGAAAATATCCTAGAAAGCATCCAAAATACCCTGCAGACAGTTTCCAAAAATGGAAGGCTGGTTGCCCGCGAGACCCACCGAGGTCGGACCGTTAATCTACATAGAGGACTGGTCGTCAGCAACTGAATCTATCGCTTGACATAAACTTCTGAAATCGCCCTATGGCGTGACTCAGTGTGGGACACAATATGTGGTTTTCGCGTATCAGGACACAAGATATGTGCACTTTTTGTTCCCATGAAGGACGCAAACGAAAAAAGCCACTTCTTGTTGAAGTGGCTTTGAAACGCAATTATCGCCGAAATTTCAGGCGCGAATCGAAAGATTTGTTAGGCGATAGATTTAACAGCTTTAGAAAGACGAGAAACTTTCCGCGAAGCTGTTTTCTTGTGAAGAACGCCTTTGGATACACCGCGCATAATTTCCGGCTCTGCGGACTTCAGCGCCGTAGAGGCGGCGGTTTGATCGCCTGCAGTAACAGCTTCTTCAACCTTGCGGATGTGTGTGCGAATACGGCTCACGCGAGATTTATTAATCTCTGCGCGGCTATCATTGCGACGAATGCGTTTTTTGGCCTGTTTAGAGTTTGCCATTTTTCTACCTTTATCTGGTCCTGCCGGTTGTCAGGTGCAATAGGCACCGATCCAGCTTGGCCATTTTTCAACTTCATACAAGCCTCGGCCGTATGCCGAAGCCATTAATCAATTCGAGGACGGCTCTATATACCCGGGAAACCGCCGCGTCAATAGCCAACGAAGCATTTTCGCAGGGCTTGGCGTATACTTAGCGATTTTTAAATTGTGGTTGGCGTTTTTCAATGAAGGCATTCATGCCTTCTTTCTGGTCTTCTGTGGCGAAAAGTGAATGAAACAGCCTTCTTTCAAACAGTAAGCCCTGCTGCAGCGTTGTTTCCAGCGCGCCGTTGGTTGCTTCCTTCGCCAGTGCCACGGACGGGCCAGATAGTTCGGCGATTGAGGTCGCGACTTCCATTACGGTTTCTACTAGGTCTTCAGCCGGGGCGATTCGGCTTACCAGTCCAGCGCGCTCGGCTTCAGTGGCATCCATCATGCGCCCGGTTAGCATCATGTCCATTGCCTTGGACTTGCCAACCAGCCTGGTCAGTCGCTGCGATCCACCAATGCCCGGGATAACACCGAGCTTGATCTCAGGCTGGCCAAATTTTGCATTTTCGCCTGCAATGATAAAATCACATGCCATTGCAATCTCGCACCCGCCGCCAAGCGCATAGCCAGCAACAGCCGCAATCACTGGTTTACGTACAGATGCAAAAACCTGATTGATCCGGCCAAACAGGTCATCAGATAGAACATCGGCGAAAGTCTTGCTGGACATTTCTTTAATATCGGCACCGGCGGCGAAAGCTTTTTCACTGCCTGTCACAACAATTGCGCCAATCTCGCCGTCGCTGTCCAGCGCCAGCAGCGCTTCACCTAATTCCTCAAGCAATTGACCATTTAAGGCATTGAGTGCCTCCGGGCGATTAAGTGTTATCAGCCCTACGCCTTCTTGTTTATCAAGGAGGATGGTTTCAAAAGTCATGAGCAAGCCCTGTTGTTACCTAATAAGACACCGAGTCCTAATAGTGTCCGCGGCATTTGAAAAGTAAATAATCAGGCTCAGGTCAACAGGCGCAACATATGGTTATTGGCGTGGTTCCAGTCGCAAGATAAAGATGCCGGTTGCATCATTTCCACTGGGGGCGGTTAACTGAATCAGGCTTTTTTCGCGGGTGCAGCGCAGATGAGTATCGGTTTTGGAGCAGGCCCAGCCTAAGCCTGCAAGTGCATCGTTATATAATGTGAAAGCGGTGGCTGCCGGCTCAGAAAACTGTATGCCTACCTCAGCAACCGTACCGCTTGCGGTGTCAAAAACAACCGGTTCACCTACAATAGTTGAGACAATATCAAGATAGGGGACATCGGGGAAACCCTCGATGAAGCGATCATCTGCAAAAGCACCAGAAAAGGCCCATAGCCAGACCATGCTTGCCGCGATGTACTGGTGGAGATTTTTCCGAAGTAAGTTCATGTCACGCGATCCAAAATCTTTATTTTCATAGTTTTGTGGAGATACATAACTTTATGTCTGGCAAGTTGGGCAATAAAATGTCGACCGGTTTGATTGTACAATGCGCTGGATTGTAGCGCGGCAGCCGTCTGCGCTGCAAGGCTCTCCTTCACGGCCGTATGCATTAAACCGGTGTTGAAAATATCCGAGCTCGCCGGATACTTGAGCATAATCTTTTAAGGTTGATCCGCCTGCGGCGATGGCTTCTTTCAGAATAGTTCGGATGATCGGTACCAGCGCTTCAATCTCAACCGCAGTAAGGGTGTTGGCCAGCCGTGTCGGCGCAATGCCGGCCCGCCACAGCGCTTCGCACACATATATATTGCCCAGTCCCGCAACGAGTTTTTGGTCCAAAAGGCTGTTTTTAATCGGCGATTTGCGCTTTTTCAGCCCGGCAGCTAAATGGGCGCTGTTGAAGCCGTTGCCCAAGGGTTCTGGCCCAATATCTTTAATCAGTGCATGCTGGTCAATTCCTGAAACAGTTGAAAACACCAGCAAACCAAATCGGCGCGCATCATTGAATACCACAAGGTCGCCGTTTTCGGTTAACAGGGTAATATGGTCATGCTTGGCGCGTGGTGGGTGTTTGCTGTTCGCGCCGTATATATTAATGCGGCCGGACATGCCCAAATGCAGAATTGCCACCAGGCCGTCTTCGCATTCAATCAGGATGTATTTTGAACGTCGGATCAGCCGCGTTATCAGATTGCCCGACAGTCTGACGTCAAAGTCCTTGGGGATATCTACACGAAGTTTAGGAGCATATGCCCGGGCTTTGGCAATGCGAGTGTTTTCCAGTATCGGGGCAAGGCCGCGCATAACAGTTTCAACTTCGGGCAATTCGGGCATATTGTCGCGCTTTCTCTTTTCGTTTCAATGATACTGGCTTCCGCGAGCCCTGTCGGTTATGGTCCGCGCAAATGGACCAGATTCAATCGATAAGCTGACAGCGGTAAAGTGACAAGATGTAATGCCAGTATCTACTGACAAAAATCCAGAATCGGGCCCTACGGCGGATAATGATGCCGGCGCACAAGCCACCACTCATTTTGGTTTCAAAACCGTTGATGAGGCGGAAAAGGCTGGTTTGGTCAAAGGCGTGTTTAACTCGGTAGCTGACCAGTATGACATTATGAATGATGTCATGAGCGCCGGAGTGCACCGTATTTGGAAAAATTCACTGATTGATAGCATCAACCCTCGGCCCGGCATGCATTTGTTGGATGTAGCAGGCGGCACGGGTGATATTGCTTTTCGGTTTTTAGAGGCCGCGCCGGGCAGTGTCGTGACTGTGTGCGACATCAATGCAGAAATGTTGCGTGTTGGGGCCGAACGCGCAGAAAAAAAAGGTTTCGCTGCTCGATCCGAATTTATTTGCGGTGACGCAATGAAGCTGCCTTTCGAAGACCGCTCGATGGATGCCTATACCATTGCCTTCGGCATTCGCAATGTAACCCGCATAGAAGAAGCGCTGGTAGAGGCCTACCGCGTCCTAAAGCCCGGCGGACGGTTTCACTGTCTGGAGTTTAGCCCGGCGGTGGTGTCAGTGCTACAGGGCGTATATGATGCTTATAGTTTCAAATTTATTCCTGCCATGGGCCAAATGGTGGCACAGGACCGCGATAGTTATCAATATTTGGTCGAATCGATCCGTCGGTTCCCTACACCTGAAAAATTTGACCAGATGATCGGTAAAGCGGGTTTCACTAGAACCAGCTGGCGCTCCATGTCGGCGGGCGTTGTCGCTATTCATAGCGGCACCCGGATATAGAGGCGCGCCGCGTGCAGGTTTTTAGCTATTTATTTCAGTTATACAGGATGGCCATTGGCCTACGACGGTTTGGCGCCATCCGTGCGCTAAGTCGGATTGAGCTTGTTCCTGCGTGGGGTCCGCGGTTGCTGCGCGGGCTGACATTTTACGTGCCGCGCAGGCGGAGCCTGCCTGAATGTGACGGCGAAAGATTGGCCATGGCGCTTGCCGGTATGGGCCCGGCGTATATTAAGCTTGGCCAAACACTAGCCACCCGACCTGATTTGGTGGGTCGTCCCATCGCCGAAGGCCTGACAACTCTGCAGGACCGATTGCCAGCCTTTGCTTTCGCCAAAGCCAAAGCAACCGTTGAGGAACAATTGGGTCACACGCTTGGTGATTTGTTCAGTTATTTCGAAGAAGATGCCGTTGCCGCCGCGTCCATCGCGCAGGTGCATAAGGCTGAGTTGAAAGATGGTCGCAAGGTTGCGGTTAAAATACTGCGGCCTGATATTGAAAAACGCTTCACCCGTGATTTGGCGCTTTTTGATTGGTTGGCGGCACTCGGGGAGCGCAACAGTGCAGAGGCCAGACGTCTGCGCCTGCTGCAAGTGTGCGACAAAATCCGGGAGACAGTGCTTCGGGAAATGGATCTGCGGCTGGAAGCTGCCGCTGCGGCGGAGCTGTCTGATAATATGTCCGGCGAACCTGGGTACCGGATACCATCCGTTGAGTGGGAGCTAACCGCGCGCCGGGTGATGACCCTTGAATGGGTTGACGGCATCCGGGTATCGGATGCTGCTGCGCTGGAAAAAGCCGGACATGACATGAAGGCGTTGGGTACAACCATTGTGCAGGTTTTCCTCAAACAAGCGCTGCGCGACGGGTTTTTCCATGCCGATCTGCACCAGGGCAATTTGATTATTGAGCCATCGGGCACCATAGCAGCGGTGGATTTTGGCATAATGGGTCGTTTGACCAAAGTCGAGCGGCGCTTTCTGGCTGAAATACTTTATGGCTTTATCCGCCGGGACTATGACCGTGTCGCAGAAGTGCATTTTGATGCTGGTTTTGTGCCTCACGGCGAAAGCCTGGAGGAGTTTTCTCAGGCTATGCGTGCCATCGCAGATCCAATTATGGACCTGCCGGTCGAAGAAATATCGGCGGGAAAGCTGTTGGCGCAGCTGTTCGCCACCACCGAACGCTTCAAAATGCAAACACAGCCGCAACTGCTATTACTGCAGCGAACTATGGTTATGGCCGAAGGCATGGCGCTTCATCTGCATCCGCAGTCGAACATGTGGCAAATCTCTGAGCCGGTGATCGAGCAATGGGTGCGCTCCAACCTTTCGCCGGAAATACAGCTCGCCGATGCCATAAATCAATTGCCTCGGTTAATTGAACGTTTGCCCTCGCGCCTCGAACGTTGGCTTGCGGACGAGCAAAACCCCGCACCGCCACAACCAGTAGAGCCACCGCTCACACCAAAGCCCAACAGTGTCTGGCCTTTTGCGTTTGGTTTAATAGTTGGCGCGTTACTGTTAAAAATTCTCACTTACTAACGTCATTTCGGGCGGCGATTTGCTATAAATCTTCATTTAAGCGACACTTCTTGAGGAAGTTTTGGGTAAATCGTTTAAATTTAGGGGAGAATTATTATGGAAAAACTAGATCCATATGCTGCGCTTTTGGGACGCATTTTGTTGTCTGTTATATTTATTATGGCGGGCATTAACAAAATTATGGGCGGCGGTGAAGGCACCATACAATATATGGAAGCTGTAGGCGTGCCCGGGTTTTTGTTCTAGCCCGCAGCCTTGTTTGAAGTTGTTGCTGGATTGATGGTTTTGGCTGGATACCAAACCCGTATTGTTGCATATTTGTTGGCGGGTTTCTGCATTCTTACAGGCGCTATGTTCCACTATGTACCTGAAGATCAAATTCAAATGATTATGATGATGAAAAACTTCGCTATTGCCGGTGGTTTTCTTATTCTGGGCCGCTTTGGTGCCGATGAATTTAGCATAGACGGCAAAGCGTCCGCTGCTGCTGGAGACTAGAGCAGTCAAAGATTTCATCCTCTCACCACTTCAAATCGGTGAGAGGATGTTTGCAGCGAGCACCAAAGCCCCCTATATGTTCTGCAACAGGCCCAAATATGCTTTTAACAGGACCATGAGGCTTTTTGACTATGCTGGATGGCAAACGAATACTTCTTATTATTGGCGGCGGGGTTGCGGCCTACAAATCACTTGATTTGGCACGGCGGTTGATGGAGCGCGGCGCGAGTGTGCGCGGCGTGCTAACCCCAGGCGGCCAGCAATTTATCACCCCCCTCAGCGTTGCCAGCCTGACCGGCGACGAATGTTACACCGACCTGTTTTCCCTGAAAGACGAAGCCGAGATGGGCCATATCCGTTTAAGCCGTGAAGCCGATCTTGTGTTGATCGCGCCCGCAACGGCTGACTTAATGGCAAAAATGGCGAATGGTTTGGCTAATGATTTGGCCAGCACAATTTTGCTCGCGACCGACAAACAGGTGATGGTGGCTCCGGCGATGAATGCAGAGATGTGGGCGCACAAAGCGACGCAGCGCAATCTGGAAACACTCAAGCGCGACGGCGTGCTGATGGTCGGCCCTGGTGCGGGCATGCTGGCCTGCGGCGAAGTTGGCCCTGGCCGCCTCGCTGAAGTGCCGGATATGGTTGCGGCTGTTGAAGACTTTTTTGCTGGCGGGGCGCGGCCGCTGTCAGGCAAGAAAATAATTGTTACTGCGGGTCCCACTCATGAACCCATCGATCCTGTTCGCTATATCGCCAATCGCTCATCGGGCAAGCAGGGCTTTGCGCTGGCGGGCGCGCTGGCTGACCTTGGCGCCGATGTTACTTTAGTGGCTGGGCCGGTGTCACAGGATACGCCGATTGGCGTTAACCGCGTCGACGTACAAACGGCGCTTGAGATGGACGCTGCCGTTACGACTGCGTTGCCAGTTGACGTTGCCGTTTGCGTGGCAGCTGTTGCTGACTGGCGGATGCAGGCAGGCACCATGGGCGAAAAACTTAAGAAATCTAAAGATGGAATTCCAGCGTTGGATTTATGCGAAAACCCTGACATTTTGAAGGGCCTTTCTTCTATGAGTGAGGGTCGTCCAGGGTTGGTTGTTGGTTTCGCTGCCGAAACGGAAAAAGTGATTGAATATGCCAGGGCCAAGCGCGAACGCAAAGGCTGTGACATTATTATCGCCAATGATGTGTCTGATGCTTCCGGCGTGATGGGCGGGGCTGATAATCAGGTGCATGTGATTACCGGTGATGGTGTTGATAGCTGGCCCACCATGAGTAAACAGGATGTTGCCGTTCGCCTCGCACAGACGATTGCGGGTGCTTTAGACAAATAATTACTGAAAGCCAATTTATGACCACTGTTCCAATCAATGTGAAAGTACTTCCGCACGGCGAAGGTTTACCGCTGCCAAAATATGAGACCGAACAAAGTGCAGGTATGGACCTCTATGCTGCGCTGGTAGATGGTGAAGCCGTGACGCTGGGTGCACTGGAGCGTGCGATGATCCCAACCGGGCTGGCAATGGCATTGCCTGCTGGGTTTGAGGCACAAGTTAGACCCCGTTCAGGCCTGGCGGCAAAAAACGGTGTGTCAGTTCTAAACACCCCTGGCACTATCGACGCCGATTATCGGGGCGAGGTGAAAGTGATTTTGGTGAACCTGTCCAATGAACCTTTCACCATTGAGCGCGGCATGCGGGTGGCGCAGATGGTCATCGCGCCCGTAATCCAAGGCCAGTGGATTGAAGTAGATGATCTTGATGAGACTGCGCGTGGTGCAGGCGGTTTTGGGTCGACAGGAACGAGATAGGGATACGGTATGAGCAGAAAATATGAATGCGCCAAATGCGGCGGTACACGCTATGATACCGATGAGGTCACGATGACTGGCGGCTGGATATCGAAATTCTTTAATGTTCAGAACAAACGCTTCACTGCGGTTAGCTGTGAGCGTTGCCATTACACCGAAATGTACAAGGGCAGCACAAGCACGCTCGCTAATGTTTTCGATTTCTTTGGCAACTAGCTAGAATAGGCGGGGCGCGGTTTTGGATTTCACAGACGAACAGCTTGAGCGTTATGCCCGCCATATCATCCTGAAAGATGTGGGCGGGGCAGGGCAAATGGCTTTGCTGAACGCCCGTGTGTTGGTGGTTGGTGCTGGTGGCCTAGGCTCACCGCTTTTGCAATATCTTGCTGCCGCTGGTGTTGGCACAATTGGTATTGTGGACGACGACAGAGTCGACCTGTCGAACTTGCAGCGACAGATCATACACACAACCGGTGACGTAAATACCCCCAAAACCGAAAGTGCAGCCGCTAAAATTGGCGAGCTCAATAGCGATGTGAACGTGGTTCAGCACGCGGAAAGACTGACTGCAGACAACGCGGCTACTATCATCGGCGACTATGATGTTGTTGCCGACGGTACCGATAATTTTGCAACCCGCCATTTGGTCAACGATACCTGTGTGGCGCATGGTACAACCCTGGTGTCGGCGGCGCTTGGTCCCTTCGAGGGTCAGCTTGCCACTTTCAAGCCACACGAACGAACGGGCCTACCTTGTTATCGGTGTTTTCTGCCTGAGGAACCGCCTGCCGATATGCAGCGTACCTGCTCGGACATTGGTATTCTGGGTGCGGTCGCGGGTGTGGTTGGTACCCTGCAAGCGGTCGAAGTGTTGAAGGAAATACTGGATATTGGTGACAGTCTTGCGGGCAAAATGCTGATTTATGATGCCCTGAGCGCAACCACCCGCACCATTGGGCTACCACAAGACCCCAAATGCCCCACCTGTGTGAAAGAAATTGAAAATGGCTAAAGCAAATAAACGCCCGATGACGCTGGTGCTGATGTCTGGCGAGGCCGACCGTATTCATATGGCTTTGATGATAGGTGCGACCGCTGCAGCCGTGGGCAGGCCCGTTGCTTTCTTTTTCTCAAAAAGCGCCATTCGGTTTCTGCAGGTGGACGGATGGGCAAAGTTGGCTTCTGCATCTGGTCAAAGTGGCGCGGAGATGGACGAAGCCCTTATGACCAAAGGCGTTGCTGATAGCACGGTGTTGTTGGATGGCCTCGGTGCGCTGGATGCCCGGTTTGTTGCTTGCGAGACTGCTTTGCGTGAACATGATGTGGATGCTGCAACGTTGGTAACCCGGCCCACTGTCGAGATTTCTGGCCTTGCGGACATTCTGGAAAAAGGCGCCGGCGGTGACTGGCTAACTTTTTAACTTCTTTTGAGTATCTAACCACGTCCGAGTTTCTAGTCTTGTATCTATAGTGTTACCATGGTACATAAATAACATTATAAATGCAGTAAGGAGGCCTGAATGAAGATTGAGCGTATCCAAACCGGCGTTCGCATGGAAAAGCGGCTGGTAAAGGTTCTGAAGGGGACTGCTGAATATCTGGATATGTCGTTAGGCGATTTGCTTGAAGGCATTGTATTGCACGCGTTTGAGGGCAAAAACCCGGTTTTTTCGTCGAAAACTCAAGCAAATATCGTGGCGTTGAAAAAGGTTTATGGTCTCGATCTTGATGCTTCCCACAGCCATAAACTGTCAGAGTAGAATAGATGAAGGACCATGAATTGCGCAGAGCGTTCGAGGACTGTAGTCTTGATCCCAAACTGTTTGATCATAAAAGTCATCTAAGGTTGGGCTGGCTTTATTTGCAAGAGTTCCCGCCTGCATTGGCTATCGAAAAATTTACCAGTGGCCTGCGCTGTTTTACCCGGCGTGTCGGCGCGACCGCCAAATACAATGAAACCATCAGCTGGTTCTATATGTTGCTGATTGCCGAGCGCCAGCAGAAAAAGCCGTCGATTACCTTTGCTGAGTTTGCGGCGCTTAACCCTGACTTACTCGCGCCGGGCGCGCCGTTGCTGAAGCGTGCTTACAAGCCTGAAACGCTAGGTAGTGAGCAGGCACGTCAAACTTTCATGTTGCCAGACGCGCATAACTCGGACGGTTTGCAATTATCCAACTAACTGCCGCTGCTGTGTGTGCTAATGTGGTTAATGACCATCATGCCGCGCTGCTGATGCCGTTGATTTTCACGGGTTATAGTATTTATCGACAAGCTGTTGGCGGTAAGCAGTACGCACATATAAAGTTTGTTGCCATATAGCCTTGGTAAGTACAGGGTTTAAACCTGCAAAATTTTGAGAAAATACGATAAAATAGGGTCGTTCGGTAATAGGGATTGGGTCTTTTTCGATATCACTATACTTGGTCATATTAGCGCTAATAAGAGCGTCAGCCGTGGTTCCAGGTGCAGCGATTGCGTCGACGCGCTTGTGAAGTAGAAGTTTTAAAACATCTTCCGGTGAGCCGGTTTCTATTACATTTATCCCCCTATCCCGTAACACTTTGACAATGGAGTATCCAAGTGGCGCAGCGACCATAGCTTTCTTATCCGTAAGCCGGTTTCCGTTCCATATGGGGGAGCCAGCAGTGTGATACATATAGTAGCCGAGAGTGTTGATCCGTTTTTCTATATCAAGGCCATCGACTGCCATGGGATAGACAGCATATTCAGCCCGGTCTTCATTATATGAAGCAATAAAGCTGTCCACCCGCCCAGCTTTCAAAAGCGCCAGGCAGCGATTCCAGGAATAGCGCACATACAGAACATTCAGATTGAGGTTCAGAGCTATCCGGTCAACGAGTTCGATATTAATGCCGGGTTTGCTCGCAAGCTTAGTATCCATTTCGCCCATATAGTTGGGGAAAAGCTCTTTGTTTTGATAACAAAACTTTACCGTGGAGGGAGCACTATCCTGCGCAGCAAGGCTGGCCCATCTGTCGTGTAGCGCAAAAAACATGGCAATGACTATGCCCAGCGTTGGCAAAACCCGACCAAATTTTATAATCAACTTGCCCATTTGCCAAATATATAATCCTCCTTACAGGATATGAAGTTCATTCTAAATCCAGCTAAATTAACACTAAGTTATGCTGCGTTTCCGGGCTATTGGATATGTTCCCAACAGCCGCACCCGTTTGGTGTGAAAGCGCAACTCTTCCATCGCACGGGCAACGTTGGGCATGCCTTCATGGCCAACAATATCTGCGTAGAACTCGCTGACTTTGAAGCTGCCTGATTCGTAGTAGCTTTCCAGCTTGGTCATGTTAACCGAGTTGGTGGCGAATCCGCCGAGGGCTTTGTATAGCGCGGCCGGTATGTTTCGAACTTCAAAGGTGAAGCTGGTCATAACCGGCCCGTCGATTTGGCCGTAATCAAGCGGTGTGCGCGACAAAATAACAAATCGTGTGGTGTTGTTTCCTTCGTCCTGAAGGTCCCTGCGGATAATTTTCAGGCCGTACACTTCGGCGGCCAGCTCGCTTGCGATACCGGCAATACTATTTTCGCCTTGCTCGGCAACCTATCTAGCTGAACCTGCCGTATCGGCGAAGGGCTCACGCGCTAGCCCCATGGCGCGCAGGTTTTTACGGCATTGACCCAACGCCTGAACATGGCTGGTCACGGTTTTAAGGCTTGTCTCATCGGCCTCGGTTGTTGCCAAAAGGCAATGGCGGATCGATTCGAAATGTTCGCCGATTATGAACAGACCGCTGCCTGGCAACAGGGTATGGATATCAGCAACCCTGCCAGCGGTTGAATTTTCTATCGGGATCATCGCCAGTCGGGCTTTTTCATTGGAAACCGCGGCCAGTGCATCTTCGAAACTGGGGCAGGGCAAAACCATCATGTCCGGATAGCACGCCTTGCAGGCCATATGTGAATAGGCACCAAGTTCACCCTGAAAAGCGATGGTATTGTCCGCTGTTGCCGCCTTGGAATCGGATTGAAGTGTATCTGTTATCTTGATTGGCATAAGAATCACTCGGAATTTTTATCAGGGGCATTGATTGCTCGCGTTAGGACGGATGTTTGTGCCAACTGCGGGGTGTTAAGTCAACGCAGCACATGGATTTGACAGGTTTGCGGGTCGTTGCGCCCATTTGTCGCGGGAAAAATGTCAACAAAAGTGATTAGATGCCTCATTCGGTTAAATCTCGACTTGAATTTTCTAGCCATCAACGGGTATGGTCGCGCCGAAAGTGACAGTTGACTGGTCTTGTGCCCGCGCGAGCAGCCTTAAGGTCATATGTCATCGCTGAAACAACCAGTTCTGTCAGATTTGGCCGACTGTAAGGAGAAGATCAGTGGATTCCTTTGAGTGGAACAAAGTATTCGCAGTCGTAATTGCGTCCGTGCTGTTTATTATGGTGATTGGAATTGTTGCTGAAACGCCATTTCACCAAGACCATACAAAACCAGCTTTCACGATTGAAGTCGCATCTGAAGGTGCGGTGGAAGTGGTGGTTGAAGAGGGGCCAAGTTTTGCAGAAATGCTGGCAGGTGCCAGTGCCGACAAAGGCGCGCGCCAGTGGGCGAAGTGTCGGGCATGCCACACAATCGACAAAGACGGTGCAAACGGCCAGGGGCCAAACCTCTATGGTATCGTTGGACGCACCGTGGCTGCGCTGGACAGCTTCCGTTATTCCGGTGCGCTGGAAGCGCTTGGCACGTCGGTTTGGACTTATGAAATGGTTGATGAATGGCTGCAAAACCCGCAAGCGATGGCCAAAGGGTCAAAAATGGTGCTGGCGGTCCGCAAGCCTGACCAGCGTGCTGACCTGATTGCCTATCTTGCAACTTTCTCTGATCAGCCGGTTCCGTTCCCCACAGTTGAAGAAGCGGTAGATGCGGTAGAAGAAGCAGTTGAACAAGCTGAAGAGGTGGCGGAAACGACTGGCGGCAATTAAGCTTAGACTGATCTGGTAATTTGGAAAGCGGGCCACTCGGCCCGTTTTTTTATGGGCTAAAGCCGCCTGAAGCCCAGGAAGGGCTCGTCCGCTCCGGCGGTGCGAACCCAGTCTGTCACGCGGTCAACCGGGTCGATGGTCACTGCCATGTTGGTCGCATTGGCATGCAGCAGGTGAACGCTGTCGATCATCCAACCCACATGACCCGGAAAAAAGGCAAGGTCGCCGCGCGCCGGGTGCTCTTGATCGGTCAGTTTTCTGCCCAAACTTGTGAATTGTGCGCCGCTGTCCCGGTGGACACGGTGCCCTGCCGCAGCCAAGGCTAGCTGTACGAGGCCAGAGCAATCCATGCCCATACTTGTTCGGCCGCCCCACAGGTAAGGAGAGCCTAGGAAGCTTTCCGCAATAGTTACCGGATCACTGGAAAACCCACCAAGAGAAGCAATATGGCCAGCAAAAATAAAGCCGCCGGTTTCAAGCGCAAGGAAACCGTTAGTGACAGCTGTGGGGGACTTTACATTTAAGTAGCTGCCCATTGGCAAAGGAAGCAGTGGCTCCGATTTAAGATCAGCCGAACGGTATATATGAGCCATGGGCACAGAAATTCGGTGGGTTGGGTGCACCATACCGCGTGCCGTCGTTCCGGTTAGAATCCAGCCAATATAGCCATCAAGTATAGCTGCCACTTTCAACCATGCGTTTTGCCGGTCGAGAATTTGCAATGGTTCGCCGAAAAGCACTTCGCTGACGGTTGTGGCCGCTGACGACGGTTCTGATTTCAGTGCAGCCCACGGCGTCGTGCATTGCACATCTATAGCAGCGCATTCAAATAATTGGGGTGCGGCTGCCATTTCTTCTTGGGGATCAAACAGGGCAGGTAAGCCATATGCTTTAAGCGGCCCCATTTGGGAATTCTTCGCCAAGTCGATCGCTCCTTCATTATCAAGCATCGGCATTTTCAATCATCGTGAGGTATCGATTTGTCAGCCTTCACGATGCGGTCTGAAAGTTCGCTGAGAAATACTGCCCCTTTTACAGTGCGTTGTACAAGAATACTTCGTCCGTCCATCGGATCCTTTTTGCGTTTGGTAAGTTCCATTTTGCTCAGCGTATCCAGGGCCCGTGTGATTACCGGTTTGGCGATATTTAAATCAGCGGCCAGCCCCCGCACGGTGTGCGGCGGCTCGGTCATGTATACAGACAATAGTACGGACATCTGACGTGATGTCAGGTCCGGATCATCCGAACGGACGCATGCACGGTGTGCTTCGCGCCAAACTTTTAACATTCGAGGATTGGTCTTTTCGCTCACACAGAGGTCCTTTGCAAACATTGGCAAGGGCTTCTGTGTAGCAGTTGTTCCTTAAAACTGTCCTAACGCCTGACAGTAAAATCTGTGAGGCTTTTTTATAGCGACAAGTATGTTTTAACAGCATTAAATACGGCGCGTAGCCCTTGCGCTTCGCCGCCGATTGGTCGACCCGGCCTGGTTTTTTTGTTCCAGGCAAAAACGTCGATATGTACCCACGAAACGGTCGGCTCAACAAATCGCTGCAGGTAAAGTGCGGCGGTTATTGCGCCTGCAAACCCATCGCCGCCAACGTTACTCAGGTCGGCGATAGGGCTGGTCAGGTCTTTATCATAGCCTGGCCACAAGGGCATGCGCCACAAAGGGTCCTGAGTAAGGGTTGCGCTATTTTCCAGCGCGTTCCAAACCTCGTCGCGGTTGGTGAATGTTGCTGGCAGGTCGACACCCAATGCCACACGTGCTGCGCCTGTTAAGGTGGCAAAGTCCAGCAAAAGGTCTGGCGACTGTTCGCATGCCAGCGTAAGCGCATCACAGAGAACCAAACGCCCTTCGGCGTCGGTGTTGCCGATTTCGACGGTTAGGCCTTTGCGGGTATGGATAATATCGCCCGGTCGGTAAGATGAGGCAGAGATTGAATTTTCCACCGCGGAAATCAGCAGGCGCAAATTCACTTTCAGCTTGCTCGCCATTATCAATTGCGCCAGCGCCAGCGCATGGGCCGCCCCGCCCATGTCTTTTTTCATGGTCCTCATACCTGCGCTGGGTTTGATATCCAGTCCGCCGCTGTCGAAACAAACGCCTTTGCCGACCAGTGTCAGTTTGGGTGCATCCGTGGGGCCCCAGTTTAGATCAATTAGGCGCGGTTCACGGCCAGTTGCTGCAGCGCGTCCAACCGCATGGATTGCTGGGAAATTATTTTCCAGCAGGTCATCCCCGACAATAGTTTCCGAAGTTGCACCGTATGTTTCTGCCAACGCCTCTACAGTGTCCTGCAGATCAGACGGCCCCATATCTTCCGCTGGCGTATTTACCAGGTCTCGTACAGTGGCCATGGCGGTTGCAGCGCGTTTGATTTCAGCGCAGGCTGCCTTTGGCAGGCCAACAAGTCGGCGTTTTTTTGTTGTCGTTAATTTTTTGTAACGATCGAAAACATAATGCGCCAAGCACCAGCCCAGCGCCCCGGCTTCAATCGATGCTGCATCCACTGCGGCATCAAAAATATAGTCGCCTGCAGGCAGCTTGCTCGCGACCCCGGCTAGCCACCACGGGCTATTTGTTGGCAAGCTGGCAGTGCCTGTGCCGACAAGGATTTTGCCAATCGCACCCGATTTGTCCGCCACGGCGACAAAGGTACCCGTCTGTCCTTCAAAGCCGCTGGCCAACACCCAAGCCTGTTGTGTTTTGCCAAGCTTCCGGAGCACATCCTCCAACGAGCCATGACCAACCGGGACAAGCACAATCGTGCAATCTTTTGCTTTGGCAGACGAGAGGCAGTTGGTAGGAATGGGCATGTAACTCTCCGTGGGCGGATGGTTAGGCTTCTGGTGCGATGGTAACTTTCAGATTATTCAAGCTGTCATCAACTTCAATTTGGCATGACAGGCGGGATAGCGCTGGGTCATAATTTTCACTGTCTTCCAGCAAAAATTGTTCATCGTCTTCCATTTTCGGGAGCCGTTCCATATCGTCGGCATCGACAAAAACATGACAGGTACAGCAGCTGCAACACCCGCCGCAAATAGCCGCCAGATCATCAAAATCATTGTTGCGGATATTTTCCATAAGCGAGAGACCAACCTCAGCTTCAATATTGCTTGTTTGACCCGCAAGGTCGGTGACTGAAATTTTTACCATTTTATCGCGTTCCGTATTATGTGCCTCGGACCAAGTTGATGACTGTGTGTCTTTGGTCGGCACGGATGTAATTACTTTTGCGCGCGCTTTTGTGCAATTTCAGCACGCATTCTAGCGCCAATAGCAAAAAAACCCACCTAACAACAGCAAAAAGACTGGCCCTTATAGGCTGGTCCATTGACACCTGAATTCAGGTGCGAGGACAATTGATGGGCGGCCCGAACTTATTCGGCAACTTTGAACTGTGCCGTTTCAGTAGATTCGCCCGTGACAGTGGTTGAATATTTACCTCCTGTTGTAGCGGCATGACATTTTCACAACCCCGGGCAGCATCGCCGCCCAGATCATTCAAATGGCTATCAGCGCAACTTATTTCTCTGTTGCACGAACCGCAAAGCTTGTTGGGACGTTATACGGGCAACCGGACCAGCAACTGGCGATCGGCCCTGGCGATGATATCGCATTTGCCCGCGATCTCGTATACGTCAAGGGCTTGCTCCTTGGGGCAGCCTGCCGCTGATAAGAAATGCGATTTTTGATGAACGGTGGCGTGGTAATTTCGTCTACCGCTTCAGCTAGGAATAACAGGTGATAAGCGAGGTGCTGGTGTCGGTTCATGAAAATAATCCAGGAAAGGATTTTGGATATGACCGGACTCAGGTTTTTCTTCATCGCCCTCGCCGTTGTTGGCACCATAGGGCCTTGGTACTATTTCGCAGGATTTATGGCGGAAAACGGTACCGCTGTTGGTGATTTTATCGCTGCGCTTTTTGTCAACGGTGCTGCGGCGGGTCTGTCCACCGACATTGTCATTTCGTCAACCGCTTTTTGGGTTTGGTCGTTCTTTGATGCCAGAGATAAATCCATTGGCGGCTGGTGGCTTGTGATACCTGCTACCCTGTTGGTTGGCCTTTCACTGGCACTTCCGGCCTATCTCGCGGTGCGGCTAGGGAAGACCCGGCGAGCACAAACGCTTTAACGCAAAGCACTAACGCCGCAGCTGGGTGCGTAATTGCGCCCAGCTGTTTGCTGACTGGCTTTTTTGCTACGCAGATAGTACCCGTCTATTTGGGTGCCGGGATGTGAGCCATTTCGAAGCCTTTGTCCCAGTCGCCTTGTGAAAAAATCAGATGCTCTCCGTTAGGCGTGTGGGTCAGAAAATATTCCAGATTTTCGTCGCTATGACTTAGTTTCGTTACAGTCGCACCGTGGTGTAGTCCGTCTGCGGGCATGGAATAAAGATCTGACAGTCCGTCCTCGTTGAAGCCAATGAAAATAATCGTTTTCATACTCGGTGAATAAACTGGCGAGGTTTGGCTCAATTTATCATGAGTTAAGCGTTGGCGGTGGCTGCCGTCTGGCCGCATCCGGTATAGGTCGGCCTGGCCGTCGTCGCCGATCTTGTTTGAAAAAATGATCCATTGACTATCTGGTGACCAGTTGGGGGCCACTTCATTATCGTCGCCGTCGTAAAAAAGTCGGTCATGGCTGCCGTCGGCATTCATGATGCGCAGCGTCAGGGCACCCATATTGGGGCCGGATGCGTATATGATTTTGCTGCCGTCCGGCGAATAGTCCGGCTCAATGTCCCAGGTGTCAGCCCGTGCTGTCAGGTTTTTTTCTTCGCCGTTCGGGCCCCTTACATATATGTCGGGGCGCGCGTTGCCGCGGTATGAATAGAAAATAACTTTTTGCCCGCCTGGCCCGAAGTTAAAGTTGAAATTTCTGTCGCCGGGCGGGGCTGCGTGCGCCTGCCCTGATGCAAGAACACTAGCGAAAGTTGCTACCGCTGCTGCTGTTTTTAACGCTTTCATCATTTGTCTCCTTTTCAGTTGGCCTGATAGTATTGAAGGCGGCGCCAGCACCGGGAGCAAAGCGGATAAGTTGGCAAATGTTGCGCTTGAACCGGGTGTTTAACTGTTGGCCTGCTCTTAGAAACGGAAAGTCATTTATATTTTGTTGTTTCGGCTGCGCTTTTGGCACTAAGCTGCGGCTTCTTTTGGGTGTAGGGTAGAACCGCGACATGGCGACCAGCGTTCTGGATTTATTTAATATCGGCATTGGCCCATCGAGCTCGCATACGGTTGGGCCGATGAAAGCTGCGCTCGAGTTTGCTGAAAATCTGTCAGAGCAAAGCTTGCTTACCAGCGTTGCTCGGGTTGCTGTTAAGCTTTACGGGTCTTTGGGTGCAACCGGGCGCGGTCACGGATCAGACGTGGCGGTTATCCTGGGCTTGATCGGCGAGACACCGCGAGACACTGATGTGGAAGCAATCACGGGTAAAGTCGACAAGGTAAGGCAGGGCGCGAAATTGCCGCTGTTGGGCCGCCATGTTATCCATTTCGAGGAAGAGAAAGATTTGGAATTGCTGCCTCGCGAGCAGCTGGATTTTCATCCCAACGGCATGGAATTTTGGGCGTACGATACCAGCGGCAACGAGCTTGCTCGCACAATCTATTATTCTATTGGTGGTGGCTTCATCGTTCACGAAAGCGAAGCCGCAGCAGATCATTTCGAAACGGCATCTGTGAAGCAACCCTATCCTTTTGCCAGCGCAGACGAACTGTTGGTGCATTGCAAAAAAACCGGCAAATCTATCAGTGATATCATGCTCGCCAACGAATTGGTGCTGAGAAGTGGTGATCAGATTCGCGCGGAGCTGTTGGAAATTTGGGCAGTGATGGAAGAGTGCGTGCAAAACGGCTGTTCGCGCGGCGGCGATATGCCCGGGCTCAATATAGGTCGACGGGCCAATAGCTTGTATAAACAATTGGCGTCGCGGCCCGAAAGCGCGCTCACTGACCCTCTGACGATTATGGACTGGGTTAACCTGTATGCCTTGGCAGTCAATGAAGAAAACGCCGCCGGCGGCCGGGTGGTCACTGCCCCCACAAACGGCGCTGCCGGAATTGTGCCAGCTGTGATGCACTATTATTCGAGATTTGTACCGGGGGCAAATGACGACGGCATTGTCCGGTTTCTTCTGACTGCAGGCGCGGTTGGGATCCTGTTTAAAACCAATGCCTCTATCTCTGGCGCGGAGGTTGGCTGTCAGGGAGAAGTGGGCAGTGCCTGCTCGATGGCTGCGGCGGGCTTGACCGAGGTTTTGGGCGGCACCCCCGAACAGGTGGAAAATGCTGCCGAAATCGGTATGGAGCATAACCTGGGCCTGACCTGCGATCCGGTTGGCGGACTGGTGCAAGTGCCCTGTATCGAACGCAACGCTATGGCAGCGATTAAGGCTATCAACGCCTCGCGGCTGGCGCTGCGCGGCGACGGCAATCATTTTGTCTCGCTCGACAAGGTCATTCGCACTATGCGCATCACCGGGCGTGATATGAAAACCCAGTATAAGGAAACTGCGCAAGGCGGTCTGGCGGTTACTGTTCCCATCGCAGCGACCGTGGTCGATTGTTAGCATTGTAGCGACCTCAAATTTGGGCGTGGTTGAAAGAGAAGTTCAATGGCAAGAAACTTCAAGTGTTTTCCGGCGGTGTATCAGCTGATCAAGGAAATCCCGAAGGGGCAGGTGGCAAGTTACGGTATGATCGCAAGCTTGGTTCCGGGCGCGACGGCACGCATTGTTGGCTTCGCGACAGCGGGTACACCATCAGGCGAAAATATTCCGTGGCAGCGGGTTGTTAACTCGATGGGGAAAATCAGCGAACGTGACGGCGCCGAACGGCAACGCAAACGGCTTGAAGCTGAGGGAATAAAATTCTCAGCTTCCGGCAAAATCAGCTGGAGCACATATCGTTGGCTCGGCCCAAGCGATGAGTGGCTATCAGATGCTAGCATGGACCCGATAGATTTTCTGACTATTCAGGCCGGCTGGCCGAAGTAACTCCGGGTTTTAAACAATTAGGGTCTAACTGGTTTCAGATTGCTGGGCCGGTTGCTCGGCAAGCTCGTCGGCTGTCTTGTGGGCGTGGCCGGGAACAAGATTACGCACATCTTCCATCACCAACACCAGCGCCGGCAGTACAAACATCATCATGAAGCTTGAGAAAACCAGGCCAGTTGCCAAACTAACCGCCATTGGGATCAGGAACTGTGCTTGTGGGCTGGTCTCAGACATAATCGGCAGCAGGCCAAGCGCCGTTGTAATGGTGGTGAGGGTGATGGGCCGGAACCGCCGGATGGTTGCCCGAACGACAGCATCCATCGCAGAAACACCCGGTTCGCGGTACTCGATATTGAAGCGGTCAACCAGTACCACCGATGAGTTTACCACCACCCCGGCAAGGGCAACTACGCCGAACAGCGAGACGAACGACAGGTCGAAACCTAACAGCAAGTGGCCGAAAATTGTGCCGGAAATACCCAGCGGGATCGAGAATAAAATCACCACCGGCTGGATGTAGCTTTTCAACTGGGTCGCCACTAGCGCATAGATCACAATGATTGCCAGAACAAAGCCGTTGGCCAGCGCGGCAAAGTCTTCGGCTTGCTCGCGGGATTGCCCTTCCGGCTGCCAGCGAAGGCCGGGGAATTCAGCGATCAATTCAGGCATAATTCGATTCTCAACAATGGCGAGCACGGTGTTAGGCGTTGTTTTGCTTTCGTCCACATCGGCGGTCACATTAAGCACGCGCCTACCGTTTACCCGCTCAATCGAGGTCGGACTACGGCCCTCGGTGATTTCCGCGACAACGCTGAGCGGCACGCCGCGGCCATCGGGCAGCCTGATACGCAGTTCGTCAAGCGCCGATAGGGCGCGCCGAGTGTCAAAGGGGTAGCGAACAAAGACTTTAATTTCCTGGCGGCCGCGTTGGATGCGTTGCACTTCTTCACCGAAATAGGCTTGCCGTAGTTGGCGCGCCAAATCACCGGGCTGCAGGCCAGCGGCAATGCCCGCTTCTTTCATGGTAAATTCAAATTGCCGCTTGCCCAGGTCGAGGCCGGAATCGATTTGGCCCACGCCGTCGATGGCGCTCAATCTGTCGGCAAGCCCCGCTGTAGCCTCAAACAGTTTCTGCTCTTCTATGTGTGTCAGTTCAAAGCCGATATCCGCCTGTTGTGGCCCCAGAGTGGAGACGAAACTCAGAGTTTCTGCTCCGGGCACATTGCCGGTTTCCATCTGCCAGCGGCGCTGAATTTCCGCCGTTGAATAGGTTCGCTCGTCCGGGTCAGTCAGCTCGACACTCATTTGCCCCAAGTGTGTGGCTGTCGCGTTGCTGGCCTGATCACCTGGCCCTTGCACCGTTACATAAGACGCGCCAACGGTTATTGCGATGGCTCCAATCACATTCTCGCCGGACTCGGCCTTAATCTGGGCTTCAACTTTGCGAAGGGCCATTTCCATTTGGGCTACGGCCTGCTCGGTCGCACTGAAGGGCGCGCCTTCTGGCAAGGCAACTTTCGCGGTAATTTCAGAGCCTTCAATCACGGGGAAAAATACCACTCTTACGTGGTTGTTGCTAACCAGCGACGAGGAAATCATAATAATGCCAATTGAGATCGCCAGCGTCACATAACGATATTTTCCCGATAGAATTGTTAGTTTTTGAACCACGTTGGCCGCGAAACTGTCAAAACCCCGCGAAATTCTGACTTGAATTTTGCGCAGCAACCCTTTCGACCACCGTTTCTCGTTGGAAAGATGCTGCGGCAGGATCAGAAAGGCTTCAATCAGCGATATGGCCAAAATGGCGATGACCGCAACAGGAATAGGGCGGGTAATTTTGGCAAAGGTACCAGTTTGGAACAACAAGGGCGCGAAGGCGACCATGGTGGTCAAAACGCCCACCAGAACTGGTCCATATATATTTTTGACGCCTTCGAATGCGGCTCGCTTGCCTTTAAATCCGGCTTGCTGCTCGGAGTAAATATTTTCGCCCACCACAATGGCGTCATCAACCACGATGCCGATCACCACGATCAGGGCGAATAGCGTCACCATATTAAGCGACACGCCCGCCGAGCCAAAAAGCAGGAAGCCGCCCAGGAAACTGATCGGAATACCCATGGCCACCCAAAAGGCCAGCTTCAAATCAAGTGTCAGAACCAGCATCAGGAAAACCAGTGCAAAGCCCAAAAGGGCGTTGCCGGTCAACAGGCTGATGCGCTGCTGGAGGACTTTGGTCTGGTCGCGAAACAGCGAAATGGTAATGCCCTCTGGCAAACTTGCGGTTTCCAGAAAGGTCATAACCTTTTCTTTTACCGCTAGAATGTCAGCGCTTTCGTTCCTCAGGATATCCAGCAAAATCGCTTGTTCGCCGTTATATTCGTTCCTCAGTTCTTCATCGATAAAGCCGTCGATGATGCTGGCGATATCCTTAAGGTAAACAGTTTGACCGTTGGGGTTGGCGCGCACGACAATATCGCGGAATTCTGTGCCGATTCGCGCCCGTGCGTCCGTGCGCAGCAATATCTGTCCGCCAGCAGATTTGATCGTGCCAGCCGACAACTCCAGTGATGACCGCCGCACTGCATCTGACACTTCATTGAAAGTCAGGTTATACTGGCGCAGAGTTTCTTCGCTGACCTCGATGGATATTTCCCGGGTGCGGGCGCCGCGCATGCTAACCGCCGTAACGCTGTCGATCGCCAGCAGGTCGCGTTCCAGGTTTTCGCTAACCCGCCTAAGTTCGTCCTCGCCCACCTGGCCGGTCAGCACTAATGTCACCACATTTGAAAGTGGCTGGGTGACGGTGACAACCGGTTGCTCGGCGTTTCCGGGTGGGAAGTCAATCAACGAGTCGACTGCCGCCTGCACTTCGTCTTTCACCCGGTAGGGATCAATGAAGTCTTCCAGCTCCAAAATCACACTGGCACGGTTCTCGAATGCGGTGGAGCGAACTCGCTCAACACCGTTGATGCCTAGCACGCTTTCTTCAATGCGGCGGCTGACACTGTCTTCCACCTCAAGCGGCGTGGCCCCAGGGTAAGCAACGCTTACACTGATAGTGCCGGTGTTCACCACCGGGAAAACCTCCGACCGCATGGTAATCGCCGTCATAAGGCCACCGAAAATAAACAGCACCATCAACAGGTTGGTCATCACCGAATTGTCGAGAAACTGCGCCACCAAAGCCATAACGCCGCTGGCACCAGCCGGAACACCGCTACCCTGTCCGCCCGCGCTTTTCGGACTTGTTGTTGGGCTATCGTCGCTCATCAGGCTGGCCCTTCGCTGGCCGAAATCACGTCGCGAATTTTAACCGGCCTTTTGACGAAACTGGTTGGTACCTGCGAAACAACAATACCGCCCTTGGCGTCGAAGCTGCGCACTATCACTTGGTCTTCCGTAACATCAATGATGTTGACTGTGGTTTCCTCAAGCTTGCCATCGCTCACCCGCCACACGCTTGTGCGGGTGGCCATCGCTGCAGCCGGCAACGCAAACACACCGATGTTCTCGCCGCCCGATACTCGAACCGTCACAAAGGTACCGGGTGTCAGATTGTGATTGGCTGGTACCGATATAATCAGAGGCTGTAACTGCGTCCTGTCATCCAGTGCGGCCCCGACGCTGATGATTTTTGCAGGGTAGGGTCCGTTGCCGCCATTATTGCTGCTTTGGTTGTTTTTAATGATCTCAACATTGCTGCCCGCTTTAAGGCCTAAATCGCGGATAATACCATATTGGGTGCTGGCGCGAATGCGCAGGCCGTCGGCCACGTAATAACTACCATATTGCCCAGAGGGCGACAGCAGTTGGCCAACCTCGACGCTGCTTTCAATAATGCGAACCGTACTGCCGGTGGTCACCTTAGTGCGAGCCAAATTGGTCTGCGCTTGTTCGACAGCGGCTTCAGCTGCGGCCAGCCGGGCTTCGATCGCTTTGATTTGCGGTTCCTTGGCTACCAGCGAAGGTGCTGGCCGGTCCGGGTAAACGCGCTGCCAGTCCTTGATGAAATTGCTGGCGTCGGCTTTGGCTTGGGTCAGGTCAGCGGCGGCGCCTGCCACTTCCGAACGGGATCGCTTCAGCGCTATTTCATAGTCGGTTGGTTCAACGCTAAATAATATCTCTCCCGCCTCAATCGTGCCGCCGGGGATCAGGTTCGGGTGCAGGCTAACCACGCGGCCGGTTACCTGCGGGCTGATTGCTACATTGGCGCGGCTTTCCACCTGACCGGTCAGAGACCGGGCTGCTGTGTGGGTTGACGTAGTCGGCATTAAAACATCCACCACAATCTGCTCGGGCGCAGACGAAAGCGCGGGGCCGCTGCTGGCCGTTAGCTTCAACAGGGTGGTGACGCCGATAGTGCCGCCCACAACCAATATAACAAACAGGATCTGGACCATGCCTGCAGCTGTTTCCGACTTTTTCGACACGTGAAGGGCTTTCAGCATGCGGTTCATAGAGGTTGTTCTTTCTTAATCTAGTTCTGGCTTGTTTAGCTCTGGCTTTTACCGCGCGGTTGATCATGCCGTTCGTCAGCAGGGGGCCGCATCCTGCTCGGCAAGAAAAACTCTATTGTCATAATTAGGCGGAAAATGACAGTGAACAAGGTTTCTGCGGCATATTTACCGATAATAGCCCCGATACCATTTCACAAACCGTTCGATGCCTTCGCCGACCAGCGTCTCAGGTTTGTAGCCGGTCGCGTTGACCAGCGTTTCCACGCTCGCAGAGGTGTCGGGCACATCGCCGGGCTGCATGGGTTTCATGGTCATAATGGCTTTTTTGCCCAAACAGTCCTCCAGCACTTCTATATAGCGCAGCAATTCAACCGGCTGGCCGTTACCGATATTATGCACCCGCCACGGCGCCTTGGAGGAAGCACTGGCCGGTGCGTTGCTGTCCCACTTGGGGTCGGGTGTGGCCGGGTTGTCCAGCACCGCGACTACGCCGCGTACAATGTCATGCACGAAGGTAAAGTCACGGATGTGATGGCCGTTGTTGAACACATTAATCGGCTCGCCCGCCAGAATTGCCTTGGTGAACAAAAACAACGCCATGTCTGGCCGACCCCACGGGCCGTAGACGGTGAAGAACCGTAGCCCTGTGGTGGGAATATTAAACAGGTGGCTGTAGCTGTGCGCCATCAACTCATTGGCGCGCTTGGTGGCGCCGTACAGGGCAACCTGATGGTCAGCGGGGTTATTCACGGTAAACGGCATGTTGGTGTTGGCACCGTATACGGAACTGGTTGACGCATAAACCAGATGCTGGATACCGTTATGGCGGCAGCCTTCCAACATGGTCAGGAAACCGGTCACATTGCTGTCTACATAATCAAACGGTGCGTCCAGGCTGTGGCGGACACCGGCCTGCGCGGCCAGATGCACAACACCGTCAAAGCCCTCTGTTGCAAACAGGTCTGCAATGGCCTCGCGGTTGCTAATGTCTTCTTTGATGAACTTGAAGGTGCCAACCTTATCATTACTTGGGAACCAGGGGTCAGCCAGCTTGCCCGCAGCGAACAGCTTTATTTGGTCCAACCGGGCGTGCTTCAGGCTTACATCATAATATGTATTCAGGTTATCCAGCCCCACCACATCGTCGCCGCGTGCCAGCAGAAAATGGCACACATGGCTGCCAATGAAGCCCGCTGCGCCTGTAACCAATATCTTCATGAACGTCCGTCCCATCCTGATTGTTGCATAATCTATATGGATATGGACGCCAATGAGCAAGGCGATTCGCACGCTGTTTATCTTTGTCACAATGTCATAATTTGTGGACAGAGCTGACCAAAATTCTGTCGCAATTTGATACAGGTTCGTATGGTTAACGCTATGTTTTGGCGACTTTTCCTGCTTTTCAGCGTAGCTTTGTGTAAAAATGCAACATTATTGTCGCAAATAGACTCTAAACCTTTGACTTGGTCGCGCCCTTGTGAGATAAATTAACAAATTCCCCTGCTTGTCCTTGTTATGTGGGGCGAGTAAATATTTGGATGTGGAGATATTTTATGCGTTACGCGATTATGGTTGCAGCCTTTGGCATGGTGCTTGGTGCACCGGTTTTGGCGCCAGTAACATTGATGAATGCTGCGGTGGCGCAGCCGGCCCCGGTGGCCGATGCGTTGGCAGCAGAGCTTGCGGCCGCGGCGGGTGATCCGGCAGCGCTGGCAGCGATTATTGCCCGTGAACAGGCTGCTGGTAATACCGACGGCCTTGCAGTATCTTTGGCTGCTGCGGCGCAAACAGTGGCTGCGACAAACCCTGCTGCTGCTGCGACGCTTGTTGTGCAGGCTGTGCAAGTTGCTGAAACAGCGAGTGCGGCGACGCAGGCATCTGTTGGGCAGGCGGCAAGTGCAGTTGCCTCAACGGCGGCAGCGAGTGGTGACACTTCGTCTGCGTCGGCTGTGGAAACAGCGGTTGCAAGTAGCTCTTCAGCGGCAGTGCAAACGGCTTATGTGAATAATGGCGGTTCTGCTGGTGCGACGACGGGCGCTACTACTCCACCAGCGCCCGCGGCCGTCGTGACGCCTCCTCCGCCACCACCGCCGCCAACAATAATTGTTGTTCCTCCGATCCCTGAGCCGAACCCGGCTCAGGGGGGCAGCCCGACCTAAGGCTTTAAGGATTTTCTTGTTCGCATATGCGGCAAGACCAAAGGGTGAAGATGCTGTCTTCACCCTTTTTTGATGGCTGACTTCTTTTTCTCCGACCCAAATGTGTCCTTTGACCCAGGCATGAATCAGCAGATTAATGTTTTGCGTCTATCGTGAAATTCCGGTTGAATGGCTTCATGAATTTTTTAACCCAATTGTTTTCCAGAAAAGCGCCCAAGCCCGGCCCGGTGTATACTGTGCCCGACGGGTATTTGGTCTATGCGGTCGGCGACATACACGGTCGGTTTGACCTGTTGGAAAAACTTGTTGGCATGATCGAAGCGGACGCCGCCGAGCGCAAAGCCAATGATCCCATTGAACAGTGCAGCCTTATTTTCCTCGGCGATTATGTGGACCGGGGCTTTCAGTCAAAGCAGGTACTGGATTATTTGCAGGCCTTTAACCCCGATTGGGCAGAAGTGACCTGCCTGATCGGTAATCATGAAGCCATGATGCTGGAATTTATCGATGACCCGGTCGGCAGCGAAGGGTGGTTGCATTTCGGCGGCGTGGCCACCCTGGCCAGCTACGGCGCCAAGGTGGAAGAGGCCGAGTCGGGTCAAACCGACCTGCTTGCAACCGCGTCGGCATTTGCCGACAAATTCCCCCGCGCACACCGCGACTTTATTCGCTCCATGCCCGCTTCGCACCAGCTTGGCGACTATTTTTTTGTTCACGCGGGCATTCGCCCTGGTGTGTCCCTGCACGCGCAAGACCCGTTTGACCTGATGTCGATCAGGCAGGAGTTTACCGAAAGCCGCCGAGACTTTGGCGTGCGAGTGGTTCACGGACACACCGGCGTGCAAAACCCGTTGTCACTTCCGGGCCGAATTGCCGTTGATACCATCGCCTATGCCACCGGCCGATTGACCGCCGTTGCGCTCCACGCCGAAACAGTTGAATTTATTACGACTTAGTGTATACCAACACCACAGTGTGGCATGGACGCAACAGCAGCCAAGATAATAATTTAATTAGACTTTTTGGTCATAATCGACTATGACAATTCATCGTGCGATGGGGTAGTTTGTCGGAAGTTATTGTAAATTTTCGAGTGTTTCGCCGATGGTGAGCCGAAAACATTCAGATTGATGGGATTATTTTGATGAAACTCTATTCAACGACCTCAATTCTTGCACTCGCGATGACTGCAGGTATCAGTGTATCAGCCACCGCTCAGGATGGTGCTGCAGCCGATCAGGTTGTTTCAGTGTACGAACGTTCGCGTCCGGATTATTCGGCGCCCGGTGCTCGTACGGGCAGTTTCATGTTTCTCCCGACAATTGAGGGCGGTGTTAAGTACGACTCGAATATTTTTAAGGCGCGCGCCGGGGTTACCCAGTCCAATGCTGGCGAGATTGATGATTTTATTTTCCAGATTAAGCCAGGGTTCAAGCTGAACTCGGACTGGAACCAGAATATGTTTTCTTTCTATGCTGATGCCGATATCGCTAAATACGGCGACAACAGCGGCGAGGACTATGAAGATTTTAATATCGGCGCCAATGGTCGTATCGATGTTTCCCGCGGTACAACAATCAATTACGGCGCTTCCTTCAGCGATCTGCATGAAGACCGCGGCGCACCTGATACTGCCACCAATGCAGCAGAACAGACTAACTTTGAAAGCTTCAAGGCGAATGTGGGCTTTGCCCGTGATCTGTCACGGGTTTCGCTGGCAGTAAACGGTACCTATGAAAAGCTCGATTTTGATGACACAGCGTTGAATGGCGGTGGGACACTCAACAATGATGATCGTGACCGTGAGCGTTGGGGAGGCAGTTTGCGCCTTGGCTACGAAGTTGACCAATATTATGAAACATTCATTCGCCTCACGGCCAACCGCGTGGAATATGATGATAGCCAGGAAGACGGCGGTCCACAGCGTAACTCCGATGGCTGGCAAGTTGTTGCAGGTGCTTCATTTGATATTACCGGAACATCCCAGGGCGAAATTTTCGGTGGTTATGTTAGACAAAATTACGACTCGAATTCTCTAGAGGGCGTGGATGACTTTACTTTTGGTGCGTCGCTATTGTGGAACCCAACCGGTTTGACATCGGTGCGAACTTCTGTGACCCGGGCGGTGACCGAAACAACAATTAATGAAGTAATTGCTGGAGTTAACACACCAGCGGCGGGCATTCTGGGTACGATCTTTGACTTGCAGGTCGAGCATGAGTTGCAGCGCAATGTCTTGCTTAAAGGTACAACGACATACACTCGGCAGGATTTCAAAAATATTAACCGCTCAGATGATTTGTTTAAAGCGTCGCTTGGTATGAGGTACCTGCTGAACAGGAATTTTGCCGTTGATGCAGGCTATACCTTTGATGCGCGTGACACTAGCGTTGCCCTTCAGGATTACAAGAGCCACATTTTCATGGTTAGTTTGCGGTCTCAGTGGTAAGGTAAAGGCGTAACAGCCCGGCGTTGGTGGGGCCATCGTTTTTAACTGTGCGTATTTGAGTTGATGGTGATACAGAAAATAAAATATCTGATAGCGACGGCACTTCTGTTGGGAGGTGCCGTTGTTGTTCCTGCGTCAGGCGCGCAGGCTCAAGACGCATTGCCATCAAATGCGGACGCTGCGTCGATCATTGGCCGCTATCAGTTGGGCTCTGGTGATCAGATTAGGGTTACCGTTTACGGTGAAGAAGATCTGTCCGGCGAATTTGAAATCGACGGCAGCGGCACTATTGGCATGCCACTGATCGGCGCTGTGATCATTGGTGGTCAAAACCTGTCTACTGCACAAAAGCAGATCGCTGGGCAACTGGCTGACGGTTTTTTGATCAACCCGCGCGTTAGCATTGAAGTGTTGAATTACCGACCCTTTTATATTTTGGGTGAAGTTAAGAGCCCGGGCAGTTATCCTTATGTAAGTGGTATGACGGTATTGAATGCCATTGCGCTTGCGTCTGGTTTTACCTACCGGGCCAGCGAAAACAAGATTGAAGTAACCCGCCGGGTTGACGGTGAGGAACAAAAAGTCCGGATCAAGTTGACGGCAGCGGTGCTGCCCGGTGATATTCTCCGGGTGCCGGAACGCCTTTTCTAGCTGGCGAACACTTGGAATGTTGGGTAAGCGTGCAACTTGTCGGTGAACGGCTGTGCTCGCGGTATTAGGACAATTGAATGTACGATCAAAATTACCCGGATAAAGTTGATCCGCAACTGGGGATGGATCGCTCTCAGCAGGATGACGACAGCGATGTGATCGACATTCGTGCCCTGTTTATGGTGTTGATGCGCCGTAAATGGATTATCATCAACACCACTTTCTTTTGTTCAGTTCTTGCGCTGCTGGTATTGTTCCAGCTAACGCCGCGCTATACCGCGACCGCCATGATGGCACTGGAAACCCGCCAAAACCAGATTGTCGATGTACAGGCTGTTATGTCCGGTATCGGCACTGATGTGGCTGCGATTAAGACTGAGATAGATGTTTTGAGCTCACGGCGTTTGCTGGGTAAAACAGTTGACGCCTTGGGCCTGCTTAAAGACCCGGAGTTTAACGGTGTCCTGGACACTAAAAAAAGCCTATTATCCTACTTGAACCCTTTGACGTGGTTGCCGGATAGCTGGGCGCGGTCGATAGTCGGTGACGCTAAGACCGTAAGCGTGGACGAGCAGGCCGCGCGCGAACGGTCCCAAGTGATTGATGCGGTTGCGGCACGGCTTACCGTTTCTAACCCGGCACGATCTTATAGTATTTCATTGGCATTCGAGTCCCCCGACCCACGCAAAGCCGCACGCGTTGCCAACAGTCTGGCAGATTTGTATCTGACCGACCAGCTTGAAGCTAAATTTGAGGCTACTCAGCGTGCCAATGAATGGCTGAATGAACGCATTTTTGATTTACGGGAAAATGTGCGGTCATCCGAGGTTGCCGCTCAGGGTTTCCGTGAGGAAAACCAGTTGATCAGGTCTGGCACCGCCGGGCTGGTTTCTGACCAGCAGTTAACCCAGTTGAACACTAGGCTGATTGATGCGCGCACCGATCTTGCACGCACCGAGGCACGCTATAGCCAACTGAGCGACATCGTCGACCCGGCAGTGGCTGACTATGAAGGTCTTGCTGAAGTATTGGATTCTGCTTTGATCCAGCGCCTGCGTGAGCAGCAGTCTGAAGTGCTTCGCAGCCGGGCCGAGCTTGCAACCCGGTACGGTCCCAAGCATCCCCGGATGATCAACGTTGAGGCTGAGTTGCTCGATATTGAAGGCAATATTCGGCTGGAGATCAGGAAGGTCGTTAACGGCATACAGAGCGAAGTAGATGTTGCCAAAGCGCGCGTGCGTGCTCTGGAAGCTAGCTTGCAACAATTGAAGACTGAAAATGTCGCGGTTAACCGGGCGCAGGTTCAATTGCGCGAACTTGAACGCGAAGCAGAAGCAAACCGCATATTGCTGGAGACCTTTTTGGCGCGCTTCAAGGAAACAACCAACCAGCAGGATATTCAGCAGGCGGATGCGCGGATTATTTCCCGTGCAGAGGCACCGCTTGACGCATCGTTTCCGAAGAAAAAACTGATTTTTATTTTGGTGGTATTTGCCGCCGGTGGATTGGGTGTTGGTTTGGCATTTTTGCTCGAAGCCCTGGACAATGGTTATCGGACGCTCGATCAAATCCGCGCTGATCTTGGGTTGCGCGGAGTTGGCATAATCCCTATGTTAGAGGCTAGCAAATTGCAAGGCACATCGGTGGAAGATTATCTGCTGGCGAAACCGTCGTCATCTTTTGCAGAGGCGCACAGGAACGTACATGCGGCGCTGCTCTATTCGGGGCCGCGGCAAAATACCCCGCAAGTAATCATGGCGACGTCATCTGTGCCGGGCGAAGGCAAGTCAACATTTTCTCTATGTTATGCCCGTTTGATGGCCAAATCGGGATTGAAAGTATTGCTGCTGGAAGCTGATTTGCGCGGGCCAGTTGTGCATGCGCGCCTTAATATTACCGGCGAGCAAACCAATCTGGTGTCCGTGCTTGAGCAAACGGGACCGACGACGCAGCAACTTTACCGTGATGAAGCATCTAACCTTCATATTCTAGGCGGTAAAGGGCATCCTGATCCGCAGAAGCTGTTTTCAAGCGAGAAATTCGCTGGGTTGATCTCCTGGGCGCGAGACAATTATGATTTGATTGTGCTGGATACCCCGCCGGTTATGGCAGTTTCAGACTCGATTGTACTGTCCCACCTTGTGGACGCTGTTTTGTATGTCGTTCAATGGGAAACTACGCCCAAGAAATCTGTCGAAAGCGGAATTAGTCAATTGCGTGAAGCTGGTGCCACGATTGCCGGTACGGTGATTACTCAGGTTAATATCAAGCGCCACCAGTCCTATGGCTATGGTGATCAAGGATATTATTACGGCACCAAGAGCGGTTATTACAGCAACTAGACACGGCAACGTGGGCTTTTAAGTCAGTTTTTGCCCGATCGTAAACCGCCAGTGGTGGTTTGCAGTGCCTGCCGGACATGTCAGATATGTTTCGTAAGAAAAAATGGCGGTGTATTGAACCCCTTTGAGTTCGAATCCTCTACACTCACCATTGTGTTGCAACAAATAATCGCCCTGAAAACAATAGAAAGCAAGTTTTATGTTGCAACACCTTCTGCGGGTTTGATTTCCGCTCTTGGCATGACTTCAATCATAGTGGCGAAAGTACCGTAAGAATCATGCATTCGAATCCCTGTTTGGGATTCATTGGAAACCGCTATCATCATCAACTCTTCTGGGCGATGTAAAAGCCATAGCTGGAATAACTCTGATATTTTTTGTAGAGGGAAACCTCCACTTTTTCGGCCTCAATGATTGCTCTGGCATCATCAGATTTATGCTTATTGAGGAAAGCATCGTAGGCATTTTCCAGTGGGGTGTAATAGTTCTCAATCCAGCTGGACTCTGGTAACGGAAAATAACCTTTAAGAACGAAACCGTGTTCTTCTAACACTTTGATCTTATCTGAGGCCGTTGCGATCTCAGGGTATTCTGCATCCCAGTGTTGCTGGATTTCTGCAGGACGTTCTTTGGTCAACCATGTGATTTCAGAGGCTGCCAATATGCCGCCGGGCTTCAGGAAGCGCTTGAAATATTCCACGCCTTTGGCAAAGCCCATATTGTAAATGGCTCCTTCAGCCCAGATAACATCAAGACCTCCTTCTTCAAAAGGCAGTTCTTCCATTGAGCCCGCCAGCGTTGTGATCTTATTAGCAACTCCATGCTTTTTTGCGTTGGCGTTCAAAATATCCAAAAAATCCTGAAACAGATCAACTGCCGTTATATCGGCGTTTAAATGTTTGGCTAATGTTACCGTCGACGCTCCGGTACCGCAGCCAATATCAGCTACTTTTAAAGGCTCAGAGCTGCTTGCCAAACCTGCCAGCTGCAATGCCTGTATGGTGTGTTCATCGCCACCGGGGCCTTGGCGTTTGTTGCCTTTGTGCAGATCAATCAGCAAATCGTAGTTCATGTCCTTATCCTATCTTAACGTCAACTCGGAATAAGGGCTGTATTTCCGATTGATTTGAGGTTGATTGATGGTTTTCGTGGTTTGA
>JAALKD010000133.1 GCA_011088215.1 Sphingomonadales bacterium
TTTGTAAGTGCGTTATGACAAAAGGGCTGTTCCAAAAGAAAGCACTCGAGCAGGCAAAAATCGACGTTATCGAAGATGCGCAGCGTATGCTGGATATTGACCTCCAAGTTGATCAGGCGACGCGAAAACTCAAACAAATTGAAGATCAGTTTGATCGGCAAAACGTGATTAAAAGCCCTGTCGCTGGTCGCGTTGTTGAAATTCGCATTTCAACGGGAGACATAGTCCAGTCAGATATGACCCTAATGACTATTTTACCCACAGCAGAAAGCGTGCAATCTGCTGATGCTGGTAACAGCCGCCTTGCCGGGTACCTTTTCGTCCCGGCAGAAAAAGGCGCAGCGATCCAAAAAAATATGGCTGTTAAGGTATATCCGACGACAGTGAAACGCCAAGAATTTGGATTTATTCCGGGCACTGTTGCATCGGTTTCCTCCCTACCTGTGAGTGAACAGGAAATGCTCAGGTACACACGCAACCGCGCGTTAGTTGATACACTGCTTGATGGCGGCGTCGCTTTTCAGGTGCGGGTTGATATGCCTAAAGCGGAGACACCTAGCGGGTTTCGTTGGGCGTCATCTGGTGGGCCGCCCTTTCTTGTTGGGCACGGCAGTGAATTTGAAGCGGAAGTGACTGTAAGGCATATTCGCCTAATTTCGCTCATATTGCCCTTTGTTGAAAAACTGTTTCCTGCTCCTACGGTGGACTGATTTGTCTATCCTTGGGAAAATTGCAGGTGTCTTCCATAGTTCAAAAAATCGTATAGAGACACCCACCGTATTACAAATGGAAGCCATCGAGTGCGGCGCTCGCTATTGTTGCCGAGCACTATGGATATATAAAGCCATTGGAGTTTTGGCGCGAAGCCTGCGGGGTATCGCGAGACGGTGTTAAGGCCAAGGAAGTGCTACAGGCGGCTCGCGATCAAGGGTTCAATGCCAAGGGCGTTAAAGCAAGCGCCGCGGATCTTGAAGTACTTCCCTGTCCACAAATTCTTTTTTGGGAATTTAATCATTTTCTTGTTCTCGAAAGGATTGATGAAACCGGTGCATGGCTTAATGACCCCGCAGTTGGTCCGCGGTTCGTCGACCGCGAACAATTTGAAAGCAGTTATACGGGCGTCGCGCTGCAAATAGAGCCAGGCAATGATTTTAAAAAAGCCGGTAATCGGCAGAGTTTGTTTGAGGCTGTTCGGGAGCGGATACAAGACGGAAAAACGGCGCTTCTATTTACTGTTTTGATAGGTTTTATTCTAACGGTTCCAAACCTGATCGTTCCCGCTTTCAACCGTGTTATTACCGATTATTTCGTGCTTGAAACGAATGTAGACTGGTTCTGGCCAATGCTTATTTCACTTGTAACGATAGGCATCGCACAAGCGGTTTTGACGTGGATGCGAGACAGACAGCTTTTAAGGCTAGACGCAAAAATGGCGCTAGTCGGTGCTACGTCATTTTTCTGGCACGTTTTACACTTGCCAATTGATTATTTTGCACACCGCAATGTCTCGGAAGTTGGCAGCAGGGTTGCCCTGAACGACAAGATTGCCGGTACAATAACCAATAGACTTGCAGTTGCGGTTTTAGGCATGATGACAATGGCGGTTTATGCGCTTGTGATGGCGCAGTACAATCTCATTCTGACGTTTATCGCAATTGCGTTTGCTGCGCTAAATCTCTTTGCGCTCAAGGCGGTGCAAAAGTCGCTTGCCGATGGTAACCGACGATTGCTGGTTGAAGAAGCACGGTTTTTCACTCTGGGAAGCCGTGGCTTGCAATCTGTTGATGATTTGATCGCAAGCGGCGGAACCGACGGATTCATTAATCGTTTGAGTGAACACCAACGCGCTATCATTAATCAGCGTCAGGTTATGGGGTATAAAAAAGTTCTGCTCGAAACTTTGCCGACACTTTTTTCCACGTTGAGTATTGTCGCGCTTATCTTGTTTGGTGGCTTTGACGTCATGGACGGTATTATTACTGTCGGAATGTTGATCGCGTTTCAGATGTTACTGTCGCTGTTTGGCGCGCCTGTAACAGAATTGCTTGGCCTTGGCAGTGACCTGCAAGAGCTTCATGGCAACATGGAGCGACTTGATGATGTGATGGCGCACCCTGCTGAATTCAGCAATGGCGAAGGAAGTAGACAAGCAGCAAAAATCAACGGCCACCTTGCCGTTAAAGACCTTTGTTTCTCATATGCTAAATATTCGCAACCGGCTTTAGACAAGATCGCGTTTACTACACGCCCCGGTGATTGTGTTGCAGTGGTTGGGACATCCGGCAGCGGAAAATCCACTCTCGCCAAATTGTTGGCCGGCTTATATCAACCTGGTTCAGGAACCATAGAGTTCGACGGCTTGCCCCGTGATAAAATAGCCGTTTCTGATATGCATGTTGCAGTTGCCTATGTTGATCAGGAAATCCGGATGTTTGGCGGTACTGTCACTGACAATCTCACTATGAGCGATGCGCCAGTTCCGCATGAGATATTAACTAGGGCTGCCAAAGCTGCATGCATTCACGACGTTATCATGCGCAGACCGGGCGGTTACACCGCCAAAGTTAGTGCTGACGGGCAGAACTTTAGTGGCGGCGAACGGCAACGTCTTGAACTTGCACGTGCGCTCGTAAAACAACCTTCCATTCTTATCCTTGATGAAGCAACAAGTGCTCTTGATGTAAAAACTGAAATACAAGTTATTGAGGCACTGATTAAACTTGGCATAACGGTGGTTTTTATAAGCCACAGATTGTCTGCTTTGCAGCATTTTGATCGCATTCTGGTGATGAAAGACGGTCAAATTGTTGACGAGGGTACGCTTCAAGCACTGGAAGCCCGAGAAGGCGCCTTCAAACAATTGTTGAAGGGGGCGATTGATGGCCGAGGATACACGCCGTTGGCAGCGCATCATATCAGGCCGGGTCGACGTTTTTATGCGGTTTCCGCAATTAGGTGCTGCGCCAATTCTGCTTGGCACTTTCGAGGCAGGTGCGGCGTTGCCTCCCATGCCTGCATGTGGGGAAGGCTTTGAGATAAGCGAGCACAAGCGCGGCGACGTATCACTGCAAGAATGTATCCCAGACGCAACTGTGGTTGATGCTTGGATAACTGAAGTTTCAACGTATCTTGATGAAGGGAATATGCCGGTTCAGTCGGCCATTGGTTATTGGCTAGAAGCGGCACCGAGCTTGACTGCAAATACTGACACAATAGCAGGCAACCGCGGGACAATGCGCTGGATAAAGCTTTCGCCGAATTGCCCAGACAACCTACATTGGGATTTAGGGGGTATATCTCCGGAAACTCTCCAGTCTGGGGCGTGGATAGCTGTTCCTGTGGGGCATAAACTTACTTTGCCCGCTGCAGCAAAATTCTCCGTGCATGAAACAAGTTCACTCACCGAGGAACAACTGAATATTGCTTCTTTTGAAGCCACAAGTCGTTTGCTTGAAAACATTGCCTTTAGTCGCAAGATGGAGATTGATAACGAAGCCAATCCGATCAACCAAGCAGAAGAGCTTGAGCAGAAATCATTGAAGCGAGAATTGTCTCGTTTTGCCCAGATATTCTTCCGCAAAAAACCCGAGGCGACATTCGATACTCCCCTCTTAAAAGTGATGGCTGCAATTGGCGCCAGAGGAGGATTTGCCGTTCCGGCAACACTGGAGAAAACTCAGGATAAGTCGATAGAAAACCTATGCCGGTTGATGGGGGTGCACCCGCACAAGGTTGCCGTAAACAAAGGTGACTTACTGGCTTGTGCCGAACCTCTGCTAGCTTTCAC
>JAALKD010000134.1 GCA_011088215.1 Sphingomonadales bacterium
CCGGCTGAAACAGAAGGTTTTTGGTCTTGTAACTGACGGTGTCAATGTCATTGGCATTCGAGCCGGCGACGGTGTGTTTTCTGCCGACAAAGTTGTTGTTTGTATGGGCGCAACATCGGCGAAATTTTTAAGTCCCTATAATATCCCACTGCTTATCGAGCCTGTGAAGGGATATAGTTTTACTATTCCTGCAAACGATGAGGCGCCTTCGTGCAGCTTGACAGACGCTGATCATAAAATTGTATTTGCGCGCTTGCACAGCGAGATGCGTATTGCGGGACTGGCGGATTTTGACGGGGATGACATGTCGCTGAAAGAAGACAGACTAGCCACACTGAAGAGCTTCGCTGAGCGGCTCTTGCCAAATATCGGTGATTATGGACATTCTGGCACCGGATGGGTCGGCGCACGGCCAATGACACCCGATGGTTTGCCCATAACGCAGGCAACCAAAGTCAGCAATCTATACCTGAATACCGGGCACGGTATGCTTGGTTGGACACTTGCTTGCGGAAGCGCGGAACGTATCGTGGAAATTATGATGCAGCGGCATGCAGGAAATACACTACAGAAAAGGGTGGCACAATGACGAGTAGTTTGGCACAGCGCATAGTGGCTGGTGCAACCATGTGGACATTGCTGGCGATTTCGTTCGTTGTTTCAGCACAAGATGAACCGCGGCGTGTTTGCGATTACGATACGTTGACAATCAGGTCTGATTTTTCTGGTGGCCGGATAAGTGGCTGCGAGCAGTTGTCGGCGAATCATTATCGGTTGACGATTAAACCGGAAGACGAACCGCCGATTAACACCAGTCCATGGTATGCCTTTATAGTTACGTCTGAGGTGGAACAATCGGTCACAGTCGATCTGGTTTATACTTATTTCAAACATCGCTATTGGCCCAAGTATTCCCGCGATTCCAGGCAATGGTCGCGGTTTGACAGTGAGAATGTCACCATACTGGATGATGGGTCTGCCAGACTGACCCTGACAGTAAACGAGGAACCACTTTTTGTCGCTGGGCAGGAAATATTGCCTTATGAATTTCATACTGCATGGGCAAAAAAAATGGCAGCGCGCCACGATCTGAATTTTGTCGAGCTGGGTTTGTCCCGGCACCAAAAGCCGATCTATAAGATTGAAACCAAAGGTTCCGACCAAACAGAGGACTATATTTTCATTGTCGGGCGGCAGCATCCGCCTGAAGTAACCGGCGCCCTGGCCTTGGTGCCTTATACGGAAACTCTATTTGCAGAAACCGCGCTTGCAAAGCGGTTCCGCGACACGTTTGGTATCGTTATTGTACCTGCTCTTAACCCGGACGGTGTCGAACAGGGTCATTGGCGGCACAGTATGGGCAGCAAGGACTTGAACCGAGACTGGGGACCGTTTACTCAGCCGGAAACCCGTTTGATGCGTGAAGAACTGGAACGTTTTAGAACTGACGAGCGGCTTTGGCTGTTCCTGGATTTCCACTCAACAGCCCGAAATGTTCTATACACCCAAGCGGACGATGAAGCCACCAATCCGGCTCATTTTGCTGCAAATTGGACAAAGGTGGTCAAAGCGCGGGTTAAAAATTATGCGTTCGAGCGGGCGCCCCGACCGGTAACAGCGCTGCCTACGTCCAAAAATTATGTTTATACCACCTTCGGCGTGCCAGCGATTACCTATGAAGTTGGTGATGAAACAAACCGGAAATCGATTGAAGACGCGGCAGTTGTTTTTGCTGAGGAAATGATGCGACTATTGCTGGACGCAAAAGCAAATCAATAGGATCGACTTGTCATGAGGTTTTTAACGCTGGTATTCTTTGTCCTTGTGTCCGGTATATCGGGGGCCACTGCTACTGAAAATTTTGATTATTTGATTACCGGCGGTCTGGTGTTTGACGGTTCGGGTTCGACTGGGCAGCGTATTGTTATCGGAGTGACAGGCGACAAGATTACTTATGTTGGCGCGGCCAAAGTAGGCTTGCAAGCTGCCAACCATATCAATGCGTCGGGTCTGATTGTTACCCCCGGATTTATTGACCCTCACACCCACGCAATTCAGGAACGCCCAGTTGAAGGGCCGGACCGATTAAACAGTTATGTTACGCAAGGTGTGACGACGGTTTTTTCCGGTAATGACGGGGGCGGTCCGGCTGACACAGCGGCAGCGCTTGCACAAATAAAAAAGCAGGGTATCGCGGCAAATTTTGGCCTTTTTGTCGGCCACGGCGCAGTCCGGCGGCATGTTATGGGCATGGCCGACCGTGCCCCAACCGACGGCGAACTATCACAAATGAAACAACTTGTATCTGACGCGATGCGGGCTGGCGCTCTTGGCCTTTCCAGCGGCTTGTTTTACGCACCCGGTAGCTTCGCGGAAACTGATGAGGTTATCGAACTGGCGAAGGTTGCAGCAGCATACGGCGGCGTTTATGAAAGCCACTTGCGGGACGAAAGCAATTATTCAATTGGTGTAATCGGTGCGGTTGCAGAAGCGATTAAGATCGGTGAACAGGCAAAGATTCCGGTCCATATAGCTCATATTAAAGCATTGGGTGTCGATGTTTGGGGTCAAAGCGGTGCAATAATTAAGTTGATTGAAGCGGCACACGCACGCGGACAGAAGGTAACCGCGGATCAATATCCGTGGCTGGCGTCCGGTACGCGGGTAAGCAACGCGCTGGTGCCGCGTCGGGCTATGGCGGGCGGTACAGAAGCGATGAAAGCCCGCCTGACAGACTCGGACCTTTTGCCCCAGCTAAAAATCGAAATGCGTGAGAATATGCGCCGTCGCGGCGGAAAATCTTCAATTTTGCTGACAGGTGGTCGGAAAAAGTGGCTTGGGTTAACGCTTGGTGACTATGCTGATCAAATCGGCAAGTCGCCCATTGATACTGCCATTGATATTGTTCTGGACGGAGATGCCGGTATTGCCTCTTTCAATATGAATGAGACGGATGTCAGAAATTTTATGACTCAATCATGGGTGATGACCAGCTCAGACGGAGGCGATGGCCACCCGCGCAAATATGCCAGTTTCCCTCAGAAATACCGCCGCTATGTTGTTGAGGAACAAACTCTGTTACTGGCTGATTTCATCCATAAATCTTCCAGGCTAACGGCTGAGACCTTTGGCCTAAAAGACCGTGGTATTCTGCGCAAGGGCATGAAGGCTGATATTTTGGTTTTTGACCCGCTTACATTTGGCCCCAATGCGACTTATCAAAACGCTGCTGAAACCTCGTCAGGCGTTGAATTTCTGTTAGTAAATGGAACACCTGTGATTTGGGGTCGACAGGTCAAGCCTGTAACCCCGGGCGCGACCATCGCTAAAAGCAAGTAAAGCGCACCTTAGAAAACTCCTTTCACCTAGCTGGAGGCGAATGCATAAATTGCGCTCGCAATGGTCACTCGCGCCTTTGACAGCCCTTGCAAGGGTGCTATGCAATACGGTGTAACAATAACCAACAAATTGGAATCAATATGACTGATATCAGCGTCAGGCTGACAGAGTTTAGTCACGGTGCAGGCTGTGGCTGCAAGATTGCTCCCAAGGTTTTGGACAGCATATTGCAGTCTAGCTTGCATTTTGCGCCGGACCCCAAGCTTTTGGTTGGGAATGCCAGCCGTGACGACGCCGCCGCCTACGATATTGGTAACGGTCAGGCAATTCTCTCGACCACCGATTTTTTCATGTCAATTGCTGACGATCCTTTTGATTTTGGCCGTATCGCTGCCACCAATGCGATCAG
>JAALKD010000135.1 GCA_011088215.1 Sphingomonadales bacterium
CGCCAGATCAGCCACTTTCAACTCCGGTGTTGCGAACTTCATGTCCTGCTTGAGTGTATGGATGATGCGCTTGGCAAGGACAGTGTCGCCGTCAAACCTGTTGGCGCACGTGGGCTTTCTGGCCGGTGAAAGCGGGTTTTGCCTGCGAAACGAAATACACAGCCTGGTTAAAGCAATGCCAGCCAACGCACTGGATATGAGAACCGGTTCTCTCCACTGGCCGCCAAGGCTGTTTTCCTCAGCGTTGAGTACCCATAACAGAGTAAGGGCGATCATGGCGGCAAATGTGAGGGCAAATGTTCGGCGAAAGCGCCGTTCCTGTTTGGACAGTTGCTTACTATACCTGAAAACACTTCTGCAAAGACAAGTGCCAACGCACCAATGCAAATGAAGGATTCGGCATTGCCGAGAATGCGGTATGTTTCTGACATGGGTCCGGTTGGCGGATAGGTTCGGAAAAGGTTGCTGGACCCTTCCACTGCGATAATTGCGATCACCGCATAAATGTTCCAGCGCTCTATCGGTTTTTCTTCCCGAAAAAGGCTGCGGGCAAGAAGCCAGAGCCAGCCGCACCCTGCCGACCCGACAAATGCAATGACACCTGAAAATGGCGCCGCAACGCCGCCCGTTACAAGTGGCATGATTGACGCCGTTACGGAGACTGTGAAGGCCAGCCATATCAGGTTGATTGGTTCGATGGGCGCAACATTAAGTGGCAGGCGCCGTGCCAGCAGTGCGGTCATGATCGTTACTACCTCAATTTATCTGTCGTGTTTGGGCGGTCTTTTTTGCGCCGCCCTTTCACCACCCCAACCCGGTTACATTCCGGAAAATTCCAAAAAAGCCAAAAAATACTGGCCGTTTTCCAAATAGGCGAGAATGGCGCTTATGCCTTCTTATAAAGCTTGTTCACCGAGGCGTCAAAAACATGAGGTGCAGGAAAACTGCGCATACAAGAAAACGCGCCGTACATAAAAAAAGGTGAACAAGCGATGACGACAGCAACACAAGCGTTTTTGAATGAAGAGACTTCAACAGATCAACCGGCCTTACCCCAGCCAAAGGCGTGGCCGGACCGCATGTTAAGATATTCAGGCATTACGTGGTTTTCGGCCGCAGCACTCGGCCAGTGGATATTTGTTTTTTATGTAGTCTTTCAATATGTCCCGGAACTGGCACAATTTGGCCTGCCAGGCTTGGCGAACACCACCTTGCCTGATGGATATATAGCCGGTGACATGATGGGTAACCTTGCCATCGCCTCTCATGTGCTGGTGGCAATTGTTATCATTGGCAGCGGCCCGCTTCAGCTGATCCCCCAAATTCGGAACCGATTTCCCACATTCCACCGTTATGTGGGCAGGGTTTATATATTGATGGCTTCAATCACCAGTATTGCGGGGCTTTATATTGTGTGGACACGCGGTGTGCCGGGCGGGATGGTCGGCCATCTTGCCATCAGCCTTGATGCTGTTCTGATTTTGGTCTTTGGCGGACTGGCAATAAACTTTGCAATCAAGCGGCAAATAGCCCGGCACCGCAGGTGGGCCATGCGGCTGTTTATGGTTGTCAGTGCGGTTTGGTTCTTCCGCATAGGGCTGATGTTCTGGTTCATGACAACCGGCGGTATTGGTGTTGACCCGGAAACTTTCGAAGGCCCGTTTCTTACGTTCATGTATTTTGGCCAGATGGCCATACCGCTGCTGATATTGGAAGGCTATTTTCTCGCACAGCGTAGTAAAAGCCCCGCGGTAAAGTCCGCCGTTGCCGCGAGTTTGATCCTCGCAACCGGCGCAACATTGCTGGGGACTTTTGCAGCAACCATGGGCATGTGGTTCCCGCGCCTTCTTTAAAACAAAAGGGCGAGATATAGTCTGCTAACGACCTATTCAGTTGCAAAACACTTAGTTAATCGCGCTCCGCTGTGATCGATTGTGAGACTTGTAGGTCGTAAAGCCAAGGTTTGGGCAAAAAGTGTAAATGTTGTCAGAATTTCTGGTCTTGCCCTCTCCGATTGTCCAGCGGAATGTAAGGCAATGATCTGGCCCGTCCAGCTCCAGGATTTCAAGCCTTATTGGTCTGGGAGAGAGATAGGTGCGCACTTCACCTTGCTTCCAGTTACCAAGCGGGAATTTGATCCCTTGGCCAGTATAGGTTCGCTCCCCCCACCGTTTTCGTTTGTCATAAATTCTCACCAGTCCATCGCGTGATGCATTGATAGTGAAAAACGACTCCACTGGCCCGGTGTAGGGGTTGTCAAATGTCCGTCGGTAGTAGGGAATTTGATTGCCAGCCCATTTAATTTGGGTGTCGTTGCTTTCCGTTTTGAAAGGGCCGGTGATGATATATTTGTCGCATGGTCTTCCATTGGCAGAGGCGCATGCAGTGGTGGAGGCCTGTTTTAGCGTTAACTCATGCTTGCCGTCCCATTGTGCCCCGGTGAAAAGTTCAACAGGGATGAATCTCTCTTTTGTTGCGCTGTTATAAGCTTGATCCCATGGGTTCTTTTCTTCTGCGATCACTCCTGCATGACCGGAAAATGACAGGCACAGAAGGGTGGCAGAAAAATACTCTAAACATTTTTTCATTTTTAAATCTCGTTGTCGTTATGGGGATAAAATTTGGTGGAACTACTGCATTAAACCAGCACAGAGTAATTTGTATCAGGTGCGCTTTATTATCCACTTTAGGGGATAATAAATATCCTGTTAACATGAACTTTTGTTGAAATATTGAATTTCGTTCGCTGATTGCGTCATCATGGCGCCCAGTGGAAACTGAGGGAGATTTGGAATGACGTATGTTGATGGATTTGTCGCTGCAGTGCTGACAGCGAACAAGGAAAAATACCGCAAACATGCGGCGGAAGCCGCCGTGTTCTTCAAAAAACACGGTGCGATACAGGTTATGGAATGTTGGGGCGATGACGTGCCAAAGGGTGAAGTGACCGATTTTTACGGTGCCGTGAAAGCAAAGGAAGACGAGACAGTTGTTTTCGCATGGGTTGTCTGGCCCGACAAGGCCGCGCGCGAAGCAGGAAACCCAAAGGTTTTCGCTGATATGGAGGCTGCGGGCTCTGACATGAGCGAGATGCCGTTCGACGGCAAGCGGCTGATTTACGGCGGTTTCGAGACGATTGTTGATGTCTAGACCTAACGCTTACCGTCAGGCGTAAGCGCAAAACAGATTAGTCAATGTCAGCTCGACCGTCCCAATGTTTTAAGCAGCCGGGTCGCGTCTTTGGCTAATTGGCGGGTAAGGTCGCCTGAACCGACTTCTGCGCTGAAGCTGGCAGCTTGCCCCGCCCACAATGATGAGAAATCGCTTAACCCCCGAGCCTCGGCAGCCGCCTTCAGCGGTGCTAACGCCTGCCCGGCGGTCGGGAAGGCCGGCGCCAGATCAGACATGGGGCCCATATCACGCATGACCCTGTTTATCAGGCCGCGCGCGGGCTTGCCGGAGAATAGATTAGTCAACGCCGTGCCATCGTCGCGGGCAGCCGCAAGCGCTTTTCGGTGTAGATCGGAGATTAATGATTCCCGGGTGAGAAGGTAGGCGCTACCGATCTGGGCACCTGCCGCGCCGAGAGCGAACGCCGCCGCTATGCCGCGCCCGTCAGCGATGCCGCCGGCGGCGATCACTGGCACCTTTACGTCGTCGACAACCTGCGGCACCAGCGCAAAGGTGCCTGCCTGAGTGGTGATGTCGTCGGTCAGGAACATGCCGCGGTCGCCGC
>JAALKD010000062.1 GCA_011088215.1 Sphingomonadales bacterium
CGGATATCAACGCCGTACTCGTCGATACATATTTGCGCTAACGCTTTGGTAAAACGTCGTGCATCGCCAACATAATCACCTGGTGCATATATGCCGCCGACGATATCGCGGTAATGAGGCTCAGTTTTTGGCTCCACTTGCCAGCATTCTTCTGCGGTCAAACCCCGCGCTTCGATACCACTCTTGGTTTTGATTTTTGCCGCATGTTGCATACGAGCAAGCGTCGCTTTGTCTCGGGTGACAACCAATTTACCCGCTTGCCGATAACGAAAAGAAATGCTGTGCGCTGCCAACAAATCCCGAAATGCGGTTCTTGATTCCAACGCCAGCGAGATAGCATTTTCCAAATTACTGGTCGCTTTGGGTTCCGTGCAATTACCCAAAAAATATGCGCCCCATCGCAGATGAGCGGGCTCAAGCGAGGGCTTCTGCTTAATGTTGGGGTCTTTACCAAGCAATATTGCCGGAATTTTCTTCAGCATCGCGGGCGACGCCATTGGGTCGACAAAGCTGTATGAAATCTGAGCGCCGTTGGCAAAACTAGCCCCCGCAGCGATGGAGCTCGCCTGATCAAATATGGTCACTTTGCAGCCCCGCTTTGCAAGCGCATAAGCGGTTGTAACCCCAATGACCCCGGCCCCTAATACGGCAACGTGCATTGCCCAAATTCCTTTGTATAAAAACGGAAAACGGGGGCAAAAGCCCCCATTCTATGACGTTCTAGAAAGTTTTCTGGATGTCGATATAGAAGAAACGACCCGTAGCAGAATGAACCGAACCAAAATACCCGAAGCTTTCATCAGCAAGAGGAGGGTCCCTGTCAAACAGGTTGTTAATTCCGACACGCAGTCTGGTGCCGTCGAGGAAGCCTTCATCAAAGTTATAGGACGCATTGGCATTTACCGTAAACCAATCGTCAACCCGGTAATCGGTGCTCACACCGTCGATTACTGCGTCCGCGCTTGTGTCATTGAATGCGCCGACATAGCGAGCAAACAATCCAGCACCGAACTGGTCATACCGCCAGCGCAGACTGGAAGAATAGCGCCACTTCGGGCGGCCATTTTGCTCAATCAAATCGCCAATTCCGGCAACCTCAACAGAACCAGGTAATTGCCCGGAATCAATGGCATCCAGCAACTGCTGTCCTAACGCGCCCGGCGTTTGGGTAAATGTTTGCAGGTTAGCTGCATTGAATTTAAAGGTGAACGAACCAGCATCGTTGGTATCTAATTCATACCGCACGCCAAAATCAAAACCTTCAACGATGCGATCATCAAGATTGGTGTATGGGTCGCGCACTTCGATAATTTCACCCGCTGGCGACAAACTGCTGGCCGCAAATATCGGAATAAGATCGGGGTCAACATCACCGCGCACTACATTAGGGTTAGAGCTGCCCTGGGTTCGCAACAACAAATCAAGCGCGATCTGGTTTGCATCGCCAAAGATGCCGACAATGTCGTGTTGCTCAACGCGCCAGTAATCCACTGTCAGGGTTAAGCCCGGTATAAACTGAGGCTCTATGACCGCACCGATGTTAATCTGAGTGGTGTTTTCGTTACCAAGTTCCGTCGTGCCAGACCGCACACTTTCAACGCCTGCACCAGGACAGTCTCCCAGGTCAGCAAGGTCACCGGCGTCAACCCGCGCCTGGCAAATCACCAAATCGTCTCGTGTGTTTACCCTGCGAATGCCTGTATCAAAAATTTGCACCAGGTTTGGTGCGCGGAAACCCTCTGACCAAGCGCCTCGGAACATCAAGCCGTCTGTTACCACCCACGAAGCCGCCACTTTTGGCTTGAACGTAGAACCTGAAACTTCAAAGTCCTCATAGCGACCCGCAACTTGAAGATCAAAGCTTTGGACCAGAGGAATTTCCATGTCGGGGCTGACAACAGGCACCGCAAATTCAGCGAATGCCGACAAAACCCAGCGACTGCCAGATGTGTCCGGTGTTGGGCTTGAACCCAACACATCACTGGTTGTAACGAAATCACCAGTCACGACATCGGTGAACGTCGTCGTACCGTCAAGGCGGTCATCGCGGTCATCGAAAAAGCTCTCTCGCCGCGCTTCGACACCCGTTGCAAAACCAACATCGCCGCCCGGAAGCTCAAATACATTTGCATTTGACACTTTGAAGTCTGCGAGGAACAAGGTCGACTTATTGTTTCGCGAAACGTCAATACGGAACGAGTCGATTGTTGCTTCGCTATTGGCGGGTGCCGTTGAACCTGCAAGGTCCGTTAGGCTGCCGCCGGCAAATGGATTATATGCAGTCGCATCGGTTCGCTCAATCGCCTGTTGAAATAGCGAAAGCGAAATACGGTTGTTAGTCAGGTCTTCGGTCGTGGCTTCAGAATACATCACCGCAGTGTCATAATCCCATTCGCCCCAGTTACCGCGAATACCGGTCAGAAAACGAAAACTGTCGTCTGTTACATTTGTAATCCGAAGGCCTGCATCAACAGGCCGCAAATTGCGAACCTGAATAGTGGCGCCTTCGTCCGGCACATTGGTCAGCCCTGCAATTCGATTCGGATTCGGCGAACCATCCGCCAATGTCGCTGCGCCAAAGGGGTTGTAGAATGCCGTCGGAGAAATACTGAACCGCTGAGAAGACAATACTGAGCCATGAGACCCCGCTTGCTCAACTTCACCGCGGTAATAACCAGCCTCAGCGTATAATTCAGCGCCGCTATCGAGTTCGTGCTTTAGCATGGCAAAGAAATTGTAACGATCGCGCGGCGAATGAAGCGTCCGGCGCACGTCAAAGTCATAGCGCAGGGGATCTTCAAGCGTAGTGCCGTTGTCAAAACAAACACCGTCGCCGCGGTCCACCAGGCAAGACGCTGCAAAATCGCCTGACGCCGGTTGAACATGGAAATCATCATCACCCAGTTCGTCAATCCGTATGTCGGCGCGAAAACGACCAAAAGGTGAGTTTATTGAATTGTTCCTAAACTGACTATCACCCTCAAATGGCGTGCCAATCAATTCAGCAGCAAAACGCCGATCTGACGAAGCGGAAAATTCGCGCTCTGTCGCTGCTGTTCGGTTACGGTTATAATATGACCCGAATAAGGAAAGATGCGTTTGCCCGCCGTTGAAATCGAATCCGGCTCTGGCACTTAAGGTAAGGTCCTGACGGCCTGTATTGTCCGCAAATCCATACCGGGCATGTGCAGTGAAACCTTCAAAGTCATCCCGCAGAACCGTGTTTACAACACCTGCAACAGCGTCGGCACCGTAGATCGCGGCAGCACCATCACGCAGAACCTCAACCCGGCTAACGCCGAAGGCTGGAATTGTGTTTGTATTGGCAGAAACAACCGGCACTAGGTTTTCTGTTTGAAAACCCGGGTGCAGTACCATACGGCGACCATTCAGCAATGTTAGAGTGTTGCCTGTACCAAGCGCCCGAAGGTTGATTGAGTTCACATCGCCGCGCGCGCCATTAACGCCGCCGCCAGTGTTGTTTTCGTTAAAGGCCACAAAGCCCACTTGCGGGATCGAGCGGAAAAGCTCATCACCCGACGCGGCACCTGACACCGCAATGTCGGCACTACTAACAACCGAAACCGGTAAGGTGTCGGTTATACGGGCGCCTTTAATCTGCGAACCGATAACCTGAATTTCTTCAATTGCCTCATCTGCAGCCGCATCGTCCTGCGCGGCGACACCGCCGCCCAGCAGCGGAATTACAGAGGAAAGCAATAGTCCTTTAAGTGCTGTTGTGGTTTTCATCGTGGTCCTCCCCAGGATATCTAATAACGGCAAACACGTCTGTTAATTCAACCTATCGCCGTCACGTAGGCAGCACCAATTCTGTTGACACAGAAGGGTATAACCAAAAGCTATGGGTGCGCGATGGCACCAAGCTCTAATTGATAGGACGGGCAATGAAGTCAGATATTACTGACCGGGTATGAGAAATGAAATTTTGACATTCCAGAGATATGGGTTCCGACTCCAGCGTCAACGCCTTGATCTGAAATTTCGCTGCCGGGTGAATGCGTTTAATTTCAACTTCGGTCTCCGAATTGGCCCTTGCGGTAATTTCATCGACAATAGTAACGCCCGCGCCCAGCTCCACCAACGCTTTAGCCATATGATATGTCTCAACATTTGCTACCGTGTTGAACTGAACGCCGCTTGCTTCAATTTGTTGAGTCAAAAGTCTGCCCAGTGGCCCTCGACCATTTAGTTTGATAAAATCTGCACCCTCAATGTCGTCAATATTTATTTTGTCTTCATCGGTAAGACGCTCGCCCAATGGTGCCAGACAAACGAATTCACCGCTTCCCAGCTCATAATCCCGAATATTTGGGTAATTAGGCGGATCAAAAACAATTCCCAAGTCTGTCTTACCTTCGTTGAGCGAAACAAGTATCTCGCTTAAGTGAAGTGTTTCCAGATCAAATCGTGTACCAGGATGGTTTTTGAGAAAGGATGCCACCGCTATAGGAATAATATTTAACCCAAGCGCCGGTGTTACCGCCACCCTGATCACGCCGCCACTGGCGTGCCCCAAGTTTTCAGATAATCGTTTTAAACTAAGGAGGTGAGTGTAAACTTTCGCCACCTCATCATGCAGTCGGTGTGCTTCTTTAGTAGGCACAAGTTTGCCTTTGACTCGCTCAAACAATTGATAGCCAAGCTGGTCTTCAGCGTGCTTGAGAACTTTACTAACCGATGGCTGCGAAACATTGAGCAGCTTTGCCGCATTGCTAATCGATGCGCTGGTGTAAACCGCATGAAAAACTTCAATGTGACGTAACCTCATGATCTAATTTCCTTTTCCTTTAACGCATAGCCTTAGGTTATGACGATGTCAAAGAATTGTACTTACGATAGCGCCAAATCATGCGACATTTGGCCTGCAGAATTGGAAAGGGGAACATTATGTTACGCATAATTGTCATGACCATTGTTGGGCTTCTACTGCCTGCAAATGCCAATGCCGACGTGGTGATATCAGGACATATTCAGGATGAGACCGGCGCACCAATTTCTGCGAGTATTGTTGTCAATGGCAGTCAATTGACAAACGAGCCAAACGGTAATTTTTTTGCACGACTAAGCAATGAGGATATTTACAAATTTTCATTTTCGGCGGAGGGCTTTTTCCCAGCAGTTCATACATTCAGCAAGTACGAGTTAACGACTGCAGAAACAGGGCCGAACCGAATTCCCCCCGTCACGCTGGTGGCAAAAAAGCAAGGACGCACCTTGATGGTTTTTGGCGGAGACGCAATGATGGGCCGTCGCTTCAGCAAGCCATTTAAAGGAGAACCGACGTTAATTAGATCTGACCATAAATTGGATGATGCCAGAGCAATTCTCAAACATATGAAGCCCTATCTGGAACTTGCTGATTTTGCTTCGGTAAACCTTGAAACTCAGGTAATTGAGACCGAACCAGCAGAAAAAGCCCCCAAGTCTGTTACGTTTTTCACGCCGCCAGAAACTGTTGATGCGCTGCAATGGGCTGGTGTTGACTATGTCACCTTGGGCAACAACCACACGTATGATTATCTGGATGCCGGCTTGAAGGCGACGCTTAAACATTTGAGGCAACGCGGCATGGCTTTTTCTGGCGCAGGCCTGACTGAAAACGAAGCACTTCGATCATTTGAAGCCACATTGGGCGGCAGCCGCTACGGCATGCAGGGTTATGTTGGCTGGGCTGGCAGCGCGAGGCCGTCGCAAGTGGCAGAAGGCAACACCAAAGGCGGGCCGCCCCTGGGAAGCTTTGAAGCTATTGTCGCAAGCGTAGCGCGCGACCGCTCGCAGGGTTTATCGCCGATCGTGCAATATCACGGTAGCCTAGAGTACGGCGATGAGCCGTCGCTGGACACTGAAACAAGGCTGAAAGGCGCGATTGATGCGGGTGCGGTGATGGCGCTGGGTCATCACCCTCATGTGTATCAGGGTCTAGAGGTATACAAAGGCAAGCTGATTGCATGGTCGCTGGGGAATTTCACCTTTGACCAATATTTCTACACCGCGCAGAAATCTGCCTTGTTGTATGTGTGGATGGACGGCAACAACTTCCACCGTGCTGAGGCAGTGCCGATCTACTTGAAGGGCTATACGCCCACGCCTGCCACCGGCGAAATGCGACACAATATTCTCAAACGAATTTCATCGCTGTCGGCCAAACGCGGCACCTATATGATGGCGTCTGGCGGGCATGCTGTGGTTCTATCTGGCGCTGTACCAACACCAGTCGCAACTTCGCTTGACCACGATGCGCTTCGCTCAAAAATCCGTGACGGCACGGTTTGGCCGTTAACTCATTATCCTTGGAACACACAGGTATCGAACCTTTCTAATTCACCGAGCGGGGCGAAACACAGGTTTGGCCGAGATCTTTTGAGCCGGGGCGATTTTGAAGATTACCTCACCTTCGGCGCGCCGGATCGAAGCTGGCTAGACGCATCCGCAAACATCGAAGTCACCGACGACAAAGCGCACAGCGGGTCAAGGTCGCTGAAAATTACAGCGCCCGACCAAGCGTCTATTGAAACAGGTATGAGGAAATTCACCCGTGCGTTCAAGCCCGGCAGCCCAACAACAATTGCTACTATGCTCAGAAGCGATAAACCCGCAACAGTAATTTTCTCGTTTCAAAAACGAGGAACCCGAGACGGCCTAACTGCAGCACTAAAAGGCAACCCCAAGATTGAACTGGGCCGCAAGGTGATACAACCGGGTAATTGGCAACAAGTTGCTGTCGACTTTATCAGCCCGCGTGTGGGTACTCGCAGCTTCAGGTTTTTGATCGAGGTCCGTAGCATGAGCAATGAAACGACAACAGTCTACCTGGATGATTTGGCGCTAATTGAGTGGCAAACGCCGTATCGTGACGAAACGATTCCAGCACTAAAAACTGTCGCTAACGACTTTTCGCACGTTCAAATTAGAGAATAAACAGAATAATCAGACAACTGCGGTTCCCGAGTTTTCCTAGCGCTGAAGCTTTCCAGCAATGCTTGCGCGCAGGATCACAGTATAGTCGGCGGCGGCAAAACGGATCGGATTGGTGGCTGCAGTCGGGTCAGCTTCAGCCATCTCACCAATTTTCTCGACGTCTTGGTCACTAATCCCAATTTCCGCCAAAGAATTTGGAATCGCCAGATCTTGCCTCAACGCCAGAACCCAATCGAGAAAACTGTCAAAGCCGATATCCGCAAACCCGAGCGAACGCGTCAGGTCTGTAATAATGCCTTCAATTTTCGATCGGTTAGCGACCAGCACATAAGGCATCAAAATCGCATTGAGCAAGCCGTGGTGCGCATCATAAATCGCGCCCAAGGGGTGCGCGAGCGCATGAATGCCGCCAAGACCACGCTGAAACGCGGTTGCGCCCATTGAAGATGCTACCAGCATATGAGAGCGCGCTTCAATATCTGAGCCATCTGCTACTGCCAGTGGCAACCAATCTTTAATCAGTCGCATGCCTTCAACCGCAATGCCAACTGCCATCGGGTGATAACTCGGCGCACAGTAAGCTTCAAGGTTATGTGCCAGCGCATCAATACCGGTCGCAGCGGTGAGTTTGGATGGCAAGCCAACGGTCAACTCCGGATCGGCGATGACCAGTTCAGGCATCATTTTAGGATGAAAAATGATGCGCTTTGTGTGCGCTTTCTCATCCAGAATAACCGAAGCTCGCCCAACCTCTGAACCTGTCCCCGCTGTGGTGGGTACTGCAATGATTGGTGGCACCAAGTCGGGCTGCACGCGCGCCCAATTGTCACCTTCATCGACAAAGTCCCATAACGACCGGCCCTGCCCACACACAAGTGCAATAGTTTTGCCAGCATCCAGAGCACTACCACCACCAATGGCGATAACAGCATCATGTTGGCCCGCCCGGTATGCAGCAACGCCGTCATCGATATTTTTGCCTGTCGGGTTGGGCTTAATTTCAGAAAAAACAGCGGTTTTGAGTCCATTTTTACCGAGTTCAGTCACTATTTTCTGAAAAAAACTCAAAGAAATAATGCTGGAATCGGTCACGACAAGCGGCGACTTTATTCCAAACGCGAACGCATTGGCCGCGAGCGAGCCTATGCGCCCAGCTCCCATCTGATACTGGGTCGGATAATTCCAGTTACCGGAAAGCTGCATCGCCAGTCTCCCTATATAATCTCAAAATACCGATCCAGTTCCCAGTCAGTGATGGCTTTATTGAATTCCCGCACTTCCCATTCGCGCGAAGCCGCATAATGGTCCACAAATTTGTCTCCAAACAACTCGCGCGCCACCTTTGACGCTTTCAACAGCGTTGCGGCGCCATCCAGCGAGCGCGGTAGTTGCCTTTCGTTCGCAAATTTCTGGTCGTAGGCATTGCCTTCAACCGCCGCATCGGGCTCGACTTTATTCTCTATACCCCATAGCCCGCTGGCAAGCGCTGCCGCGACCGCAATATGAGGGTTAATATCTGCCGCCGCAACTCGGTACTCCACCCGCTGGGCTGACGGACTTCCGGTGATTGCACGCAAGGCGCAGGTCCGGTTTTCAACACCCCAGCTGGCTTCGGTTGGTGCCCAAAATCCAGGAATCAAGCGGCGGTAACTGTTGATTGTAGGTGCTATCATCGCCAGCAGTTCAGGCATCAAAGCCTGCTGCCCGCCAATAAAATGCCGCATAGTCTCGGAGATCGTTTGCTCTGCCACATCGTCATGAAAGACACTGTCGCCTTTTTTGTCCTGAAGCGACAAATGGATATGCCCGCTTTGGCCCGGCCAGTCGTCTGACCATTTGGCCATGAAAGTAGCCATCCAGCCGCGGCGCTGGGCTAATATCTTCGTGGTAGTTTTGAAAAGCGCCGCTTTATCAGCTGCAGCAAGCGCGTCGTCCACCTTAATCGCTGCCTCTAGCACGCCAGGTCCGGTTTCCGTATGCAGGCCTTCGATCTCCATGTCCATGGCAAGGCAAGTGTTCAGAAGCTCACGGTAAAACTCGCTATGAACCCCACTTCTCAGCGTTGAGTAGCCGAAAAATCCAGGGGTGATGTTTTTCATATCCTTGTAATTTTTATCGCGAACGCTATTGGGGGTTTCCTCAAACAGAAAGAATTCAAATTCGCAGGCCGCCTTAGCGGTCAAGCCCATAGATGCAGCTTTTTCCACCACTCTACGCAATAGGCCGCGCGGGCAAATGGCTTCGGCTGGGCCGGTAAACTCGCCGAGAATGAAAGGCATATCATCCTCGAACGGCATACGCCGGAAAGTTTCGGGCAGAAGTCGCACTTCGGCATCCGGATAACCGGTGTGCCAACCGGTATATTTGACATTGTCGTAAAGCTGATCATTGCTGTCCCAGCCGAGCACAACATCACAAAAACCGAAGCCTTTTTCGAGTGCCGACAAAGCCTTGTCCCGGCTCATATATTTACCGCGCAGCACGCCGTCCATGTCAAAAACGCCTACCTTCACATGCTTAAGCTGCTCTTTTTCGAGTAGCTTGATGATGTCCTTGTTGGTTTTCATGCATCGCCCTCCCGCTCAGCTTTAAGGTTCATCGCGAACTCTTCTTCAGGCGACAGGATCATCTGATGGCGCGAATGCACGGCGAAATAAATCAACCCCAGCGCGAACCATACGGCGCAGCCATACACACCGATCCGGTATTCTTCATTCAAGAAAAGGAAAACCAGTGTAACAAGCGCGATCAGGCCAGCCACAATTGCGCCTGTATTCCCGAGCGGGCTAACATAAGGGCGGTGAATACCCGGCATAGCACGGAGTTTTACAAAAGCCAGCATCTGCATAATATAAGCAATCACGGCACCAAATACCGCCATATTGAGAAGCACGGCCCCAACGGGCACTTTGCCAAAAATTGCCTCGCCTTTATGGATAATAAGCGCCACCACAAAGCCTACAACTGCACCCGCAATCAGCGCCACGTGAGGAGTTTTGCGCGTTGAATGCGTAACCGATAGCCACTTGGGAAAATAGCCAGCCCGACTGAGCGAATAGATATTGCGGCCGTAAGCATAAATAATTGTGTGAAAGCTAGCTACCAGTCCCGCCACAGCAACCAGCGCCAGCAAGGATGCCCCAATGCCGTCACCAAAAATGGTTTTGAAGGCCAGGAACAAGGGCTCATCTGACTGACCCACCACTGCAGCCCCAGGCGCAATACCTGCGTTTAGAAACAATGTCAGAAACGACGCGATGATCAGCGTAAGAATACCCCACAGCAGCCCGCGCGGCATATCCCGTAAAGGATCATGTGCTTCTTCCGCCGCGAGCGGCAATTGCTCAATTGCCAGATAAAACCAGATCGCAAATGGCAGCGCGGCTGCGATGCCTGCCATGCCCATCGGGAACCACAGGCTGCCCCCTTCTTGCGGCGTAATATCCAGTGCATGCTCAAGCGAGAAATGCGGAATCGCGCCAATCCAGAAAACAGCAAGAATACCGAGCGCCAAAAAGGTGATCACTACTGTGAATTTGAACGTTAGTTCCACACCGATGATATTGATGCCCACGAATATGGCGTAAGAAACTGCCCACCAAACCGGGTCAGCTATATCGACACCGAGCATCGAATTGAAAATCGAGCCTAAATACCCACCGATCCCGACAACAATCACCGCAGGTGTCAGCACATATTCCATATTCTCGGCGAGGCCGGTGATGTAACCCGCCCAGGGTCCCATCGCGGTTCGGGAAAAAGAATAGGCGCCGCCAGTGTGCGGCAACGCGGGCGACATTTCGGCGATGGAGTAACACAGCCCAATATACATGATGGCAATAATAACCGTGGCGGCAAGAAGTCCGCCAAAACCGCCAACACTAAGCCCGAAGTTCCAGCCAAAAAAGTCACCTGAGATAACGGCACCCACACCGAGTGCCCACAATGACCAAATGCCAGCATAGCGCTTAAGGCCGCGCTTATCCATATAACCGGCATCTGCCTTTGAGTATTTTACCGAACCTTCTTGTGATGCCACCTTGAGCCTCCCCGCCCGTTAGACCGTCTCCAAAAATTCACTCAAAACATATGCCTTTGCGGGAGCAAAAAATCATTTAACGCACCCGAACAATCAGCGTGCCGCATAACGCCAGTTGCCGGATCGTTCCACAAAACTCGACCCAAACGCCTCGCGGCATCCTCGGTGCCGTCGGCAACAATCACCATACCGGAATGCTGGGAAAAGCCCATGCCAACACCGCCACCGTGATGTAAGCTGACCCACGTCGCGCCAGATGCAGTGTTCAAGAGCGCATTCAAGAGCGGCCAATCGGATACAGCATCTGAGCCATCTTTCATCGCTTCAGTTTCGCGGTTAGGGCTAGCAACTGATCCGCTATCCAGATGGTCACGCCCGATAACAACCGGTGCTTTCAGTTCACCGCTGGCAACCATTTCATTGAAAGCAAGGCCCAGCCGGTGTCGGTCACCTAACCCCACCCAACAAATACGCGCCGGCAAGCCTTGGAAAGCGATCCGTTCACGTGCCATATCAAGCCAATTATGCAAATGGCTGTCATCCGGCATCAGCTCTTTCACTTTGGCATCGGTCTTGTATATATCTTCCGGGTCCCCGGACAGGGCAACCCAACGAAACGGCCCAACGCCACGGCAAAACAGTGGGCGAATATAAGCCGGCACAAATCCTGGAAAATCAAAAGCGTTTGCAAGCCCCTCGTCCAGGGCGACCTGGCGAATGTTGTTACCGTAATCAAGCGTTGGAACACCCCCGTGCCAAAAATCCAGCATTGCCTGCACTTGAATCTTCATCGACTGGCAGGCGGCGCGCTCTACGGCCTTGGGATCCGTTTCGCGTTTATCTTTCCACTGCGACATAGTCCAGCCCAGCGGTAAATAGCCATTGATCGGATCATGAGCTGACGTTTGGTCTGTAACCATGTCTGGGCGAACGCCGCGCTTTACAAGCTCGGGAAATATTTCAGCCGCATTTCCGCATAATCCAACCGATTTAGCCTCGCCTGCAACTGTCCATTTTTCAATCATCGCCAACGCTTCGTCAAGGCTATCGGTTTTTTCGTCCAAGTAACGGGTGCGCAACCGAAAATCGATACTGTCGGGGTTGCATTCTACCGCCAAACAGCAAGCTCCGGCCATCACGGCGGCAAGCGGCTGCGCGCCGCCCATTCCGCCGAGTCCGCCGGTTAATATCCATTTCCCAGACAGATTGCCGCCATAATGCTTGCGACCGGCTTCCACGAAAGTCTCGTATGTGCCCTGCACGATGCCCTGTGTACCGATATAAATCCAAGAGCCCGCGGTCATCTGGCCGTACATCATCAGACCCTGCTTATCGAGCTCGTTAAAATGGTCCCAATTGGCCCAATGTGGTACAATGTTAGAATTCGCGATCAGCACCCGCGGCGCATTGCTGTGAGTTTCAAACACCCCAACCGGTTTACCGGATTGAACAACCAGAGTTTGCTCATCAGTCAATGTTTTCAGTGTGTTGGTGATCTGGTCAAAATCAGACCAGGTACGAGCGGCACGGCCGATGCCACCGTATACCACCAATTCATCGGGATTTTCCGCTACCTCACGGTCCAGATTGTTCTGGAGCATTCTGAAGGGTGCCTCCGTTGCCCAGCTACGGCAATTAAGTTCCGGCCCGGTTGGACTTTTAATTTCTCGTCTGTTGGGAAGCTGTCTGTCCACGCTATATCTCCATCAATCGGCCTGATTGAACTATTTGTTGAATTTCTTCTAGAATGTTTCGCAAGACCACCCTGAGTGCGTCTGCTTTGCTTTCGTTGTAATTGAACGGCGGCTTTTCGCTCGCCAGATATTGATGTTGCGCCAATTCCATTTGAACCGCATGAATGCCGCCCTTTGGGTTGCCGTAATGTCTAGTGGTCCAGCCACCTTTGAATCGTCCGTTGACCACATGGCTGTATTTTGATTGCTTAACGCAGACCCGTTCAATCGCGGCAGTGATAAGCGGCGAACATGTGGTTCCGCCGTTGTCGCCGATGTTCATGTCGGGTAGCTGATCATCAAACAAATAGGGAATTTCTGACCGAATGGAGTGACAATCATAGAGAACGGCATAGCCGTGCTTGGCTTTAACGCGGGCGATTTCCGCCGCCAGCGTGCTGTGGTACGCGCCGTGAAATTTTTCCAAGTGGGCGATAATATCCGCTCCAGTGGGAGGCCGGTCCCATATGGGTTTACCATCAAACGTCGAAGCTGGAACTAATTCGGTGGTGTTTTGACCAGGGTAAAGGCTGGTTCCCCGCGGGTCCCTGTTGGCATCAATCACATAGCGATTAAAATTTGCGCGCACGACCGTGGCACTATTCAGCAGCCCATCGTATAGCTGGGGCACATGCCAGTCTGTATCCCTAAGGTCTTGGCCTAGTTCATTAAGGTTGGCCCTTATTTCGTCTGGCACAAATGTACCCGAATGAGGCTGACCAAGAATAATCGGCCCAGCACCGCGTATGACAGTTACGGGTTTCACGCACCCAGCTCGATTGGGGCAATGCTGCCTCCCAATTGGCTTAAAACATCGCTTTTATGGACCAGTGCAGCCATTGCTTCAATGTCAGCGGCAACCATGCGATCATCCACCAACGGAGGACAAACATCGCGAACATCACCGACTATAGCCTTCAGCCGTTTACTAGTTTGCAAAGGAGCGCGAAGCTCAATCCCCTGGGCCGCGGTCATAGCTTCAACACCAAGAATACCTGCGAGGTTGTCATTCATCTCGAGCAACCTTCGTGCTCCGTGGCAGGCCATAGATACATGGTCTTCCTGATTGGCAGATGTTGGTGTCGAGTCTACCGAACGCGGATTTGATAAGGATTTGTTCTCGCTCATCAAGGCGGCGGACGTAACTTCGGCGATCATCAAACCCGAGCTTAATCCGGGGTCGGGCGCCAAAAAGGCTGGCAGACCGAAACTTAGCGCTGGATCAACAAGCAAAGCCACCCGCCGCTGTGCGATGCTGCCAATTTCCGAAATTGCAATGGCCGCGTTATCGGCGGCAAACGCTACAGGCTCGGCATGAAAGTTTCCGCCGGAAACGATCTCGCCGTCCGACAATATGAGCGGATTGTCGGTTGCGGCGTTGGCCTCAATTTCTAACACAGTGCCCGCTTGACGCAACTGATCAAGGCAAGCACCAATGACCTGCGGCGCGCACCTCAAACAGTATGGGTCCTGAACCCGCTCATCTCCCTGTTTGTGGCTTCGCCTGATTTCAGAGCCAGCCAGCAGCTCACGAAGTCTGGTGGAACTTTCAATCTGTCCCCGGTGGCCGCGCAACTGATGGATTTCATCATGGAACGGCGCGTTCGAGCCCATCGCAGCATCAATCGACAGTGCGGTTGTCGTCAGCGATGCCACGCCCAAACGCCAAGCGTCAAACAGGCCTGCCAATGCAAGTGCGGTGGAAACCTGCGTGCCATTCAGCAAGGCAAGGCCTTCTTTCGCCTGCAGTTCCAATGGTGCCAAACCAGCAGCTTGTAGGGCTTCACCAGCAGCCATTTGCTTGCCCCTATGAAAAACATCTCCTTCACCGATCAAGGCCGCTGCCATATGCGCAAGCGGCGCAAGGTCACCCGATGCGCCAACTGACCCTTTTTCGGGTATCAGCGGAATGATGTCTGCCTTGAGCATATTTTGAAGCTGGTGAATAACAGCAGGGCGGACGCCCGACGTACCGCGCCCGAGCGACAAGCATTTTAACGCCACGATAAGCCGCACCACATCTGCGGGTAGCGGCTCTCCAACACCAGCGCAATGGGACCGCACCAGATTGCGCTGCAGAGCCACAAGATTTTGGTCGTCAATACGAACAGATGCCAATTTACCAAAACCGGTATTGACGCCGTATATAGCATCGCCGGTTTTGACCCGATCAGCAAGAATTGCAGCGCTTCGGTTCACGGCATCAAAAGTACTCCCCGCCAGCTCAAAGAGCCTGTCTTCTCGGTATATTTTTTCCAAGTCAGATAGTTTGGTTGCGCCGGGCAAAAGAGACAGCGTCATATCGTGGCCCTCCGAGTAATATAATTATGCAAAGGCGAGCCGCCCAACCAGTATGAAAGCTCCGCGGGATGATCCACATTCCAAACCGCCAGCTCGGCTCTATACCCGGGCGCAATAACGCCGTATTGATCGGACAAGCCGAGCGCTTTAGCTGCATGCCGCGTAACACCCAGCAACGCTTCCTCAGGCGTGAGCGCAAATTGCGTACAGGCCATATTCATTGCCGTCAGGATTGACGAAATAGGCGAGCTTCCCGGGTTACAGTCAGTTGCAATAGCCATTTCAACACTGTGCTCACGCAAGGCACCGACCGGGGGTAGTTTGGTCTCATTCAGCGTATAAAAAGCACCTGGCAGCAGCACCGCCACTGCGCCGGATGCCGCGAATGCGGCTGTATCATTTTCGTTCAAATATTCCAAGTGATCAGCGGAAAGCCCACCAAAGCGGGCCGCAAGTAATGCGCCCTTTTGATCACTCAACTGTTCCGCGTGCAATTTTACCGGCAGGCTAAGTGTCTTGGCGGCGATAAACAATCGTTCAATTTGATCGCACGAGAAAGCAATATTTTCGCAAAAGCCATCAACTGCGTCCACCAACCCTTCAGCGGCGGCTTGCTGCAGACCAGGTATCGCAACTTCATCAATATAGGCATCTGATCGGCCTGTATATTCCGGCGGAACTGCATGGGCCGCCAGCCATGTTGTAACAATCTTTATTGGCCGTAGTGTTTCGAGCCGCCGCGCAATTCGCAGCATCCTGATCTCATCTTCAATTGTCAGACCGTAACCAGACTTTATTTCCACCACACCGACACCTTCGCTGATGAGGTCATCAAGCCGCTTTAGCGCGAGTTCGATAAGCTCGTCATCGGTCGCTCCCCGGGTGGTCTTTACTGTTGAGATAATACCGCCGCCTGCTCTTGCAATATCCTCGTAGCTGGCACCGCTCAAGCGCATTTCAAATTCGAGTGCGCGATTTCCACCAAAAACCAAATGAGTATGACAGTCGATCAAGGCTGGCGTCACCAGACGCCCATCCAGATCTTCGGTCTCAATACCTGCGTATTCTGACGGAATGTTGTCAGCATCGCCGACCCACGCAATGCGATTGCCGCGTATAAGTACCGCGCCGCCCGCAATTAGACCGTAAGCATTCTCGTCCTGCTGCGTCGCCGCGAGCTTGCATCCAGTTAAAAGCAGATCTTGTTTCATTGGTGTTTGATGCTATTGTTATTGGCCGCAAATATGCTATTATGTATGCACATAATAATTTCGGATGCAAGTAGAATGGCCACCATCATTGCTGCACGACAGGCTTTAACCTCGACGGGATGGCGACAAAATGTTGCAGTCGAAATCAACAGCGAAGGCCGAATTTCCGGAATCGTCGACAACAACGCATCCGCTGCATCGGTCGGCATCCTACTGCCGGCCCTATCCAATGTGCATAGCCACAGCTTCCAACGGGCAATGGCGGGTCTTGCGGAAACGCGCGGACCAACTGCCCATGACGACTTTTGGACCTGGCGTAAGGTTATGTATCGCTTTCTGGAAATTCTTTCACCAGACGACATCGAGGCCGTAGCTGCGCAAGTACAAATGGAAATGCTGGAAGCGGGTTTTGCCTCTCAGGCCGAATTTCACTATGTGCATCACGGCCCCGGCGGCGAACCCTACGAGCAGTTAGAAGAATTATCGCTTCGCCATTTCGAAGCGGCCCGCTTAACCGGAATCGGATACACTCACTTGCCTGTCTTGTATATGCAGGGCGGCCTCAATGGACACTCCCTTAATGGTGGACAACTGAGATTTGGCTGCAAGGTCGATCAATTTGAGCAGTTATTTTCCAATATCAACTCTCAAATGGATACACACCCGAGCGACTTTAAGCTGGGAGTCGCACCGCATTCCTTGCGTGCTGTACCGATAGATGGGCTGAATGCGGCTATTGATCTAGCATCCAAAAGCCCAATCCATATCCATATTGCGGAACAGGTCGGCGAGGTTGACGAAGTGCAAAAAACGCTCGGGGTCCGGCCCATAAGGTGGCTGCTGGATAACATGCCAGTCGACAAACGATGGTGCCTGATCCATGCAACCCACATGGACGAAGCAGAGGTTGACGATCTGGCCCGGTCTGGCGCGGCGGCTGGTCTGTGCCCCATAACTGAAGCCAACTTGGGCGATGGTGTTTTCAACGCGTTAAGCTTTTTAAAGCGCGGCGGTACTTTTGGTATCGGTTCTGATTCCAATGTAAAAATTGCGTTAAGCGAAGAACTGCGCATGCTTGAAGTTTCGCAGCGCTTGCGCGACAAACGCCGTGTGATTTTAAGCGATTCAAACACCGAATCAAATGGACGGTTTCTGTATGAACGCGCTGCATCAGGTGGTGCACAAGCTATTGGGCGCGATGCGGGTCGTATCGAAATTGGCGCATTTGCCGACCTGGTCGCCTTGAACGACAGCCATTACGCGATTACCGGGCTTTCCCAAGACACCATTCTGGATGCATGGATCTTTGCCTGTGGTGATGAGCTTGTTAGCGATGTATGGAGCGCCGGCAGGCATGTTGTAAAAGACGGCATTCATGCAAACAGAGACAGAATTGCCAGCCAATATTCAAACACAATCAAAAAATTGAGACGTGCATTATGACCGTCATATCACACCAATCTATCCGGCAAGCCCTGCTGGGGCGAATCCAATCCGGCGAATGGGCGCTTGGGTCTCGCATTCCCGGTGAAACGGATTTGGCCACCGAATATGGATGCGCACGTACCACTGTGAACCGTGCACTGCAGGCACTTGCCGACGAAGGACTGGTTGTTAGAAAACGCAAAGGCGGCACGCGGGTCTGTCAAACGCCGGTTAGACAAGCTAAATTCGAGATTCCTATTCTGCGCGAACAAGTGGAAACAGCCGGCAGTAACTATAGCCACCGGCTTGTGTGCAATAAACTGAAAAGGCCCCCTCCTCCTGTACGGTCGCGATTGCATATCCCGGCAGGGGGAAAGGCAGCCCATATGCAAACCATCCATTACGCAGATAGCAGTCCTTTCGCCTATGAGGAACGCTGGGTAAACACACAGGCTGTTCCCGAAATATTGACTACGCCGCTTGGCGAGATCAGCGTCAACGAATGGCTTGTTAAAATGGTTCCATTTTCAAGTGGAGATGTGGTGTTTTCCGCGGTAAGTGCCGATGAAAAGATCGCGGACGCTTTGGAAATTGAAGTAGGCGCGGCGATCTTCGTCATTGATCGAACCACTTGGCTCGACGACGCCTTCATCACGACGATGACGCTGTATTACAAAGAGGGCTACAAGTTATACTCACAGCTGTAACAAATTGCCGACAATCTGGTGAGTTGGCTGGGAAATACAGCGTTCCTACTGAATCACTGCAGTTTTCCAACTATAAGTAGCTAACTTAATCACTCTCCACGCATCGTGCCGCAGAATAATTCCGCTACCCTAAAAGGGAAACAGAGTTATATTAGTATTTATGCAGAGCACCCTAGAACATGATATTTCCCGCATTTATGAAGGCTTCAATGAAGCCAAACCTGCAGGCCCTGCATTTTTTGACACGCCTGATCTAGATGAAGACTACGATGAAAATGAATGTGTTCTGGTTGAACTAAACGACGAAGTCGCAACCGGGCACTGGGAACTCTTTCGTCACAACCGGGGGCTGCTGATTTGTCTCACTGACGGTGTGTATCACCAGAAATACCTGCAAAAGATTCATCCACAACACGACATCATAACTATACGCTTCGTGCTATCTGGCAAACTGTCGATAACCTTCGATGAAATAGGAACTCTGCATGTGCCGCAAGCAAGTTCCTCAATTATGTTTACCCCGCAGGATCGCGAATTTGACCTTGAAATCAGTGAAAGCCGCCATTTAAGTTCGGTCACTTTTCACTTGCACCCCAATGCGCTTTATGCGGACTTTCAAATCGATCCAAATAAGTTTCCCGAACACCTGCAGGACATTCTGCTAGGGCGCGCAGTCAAAAAACACCTGTATAACTTTCCCATAACGCCTGACATGATGAACAATGTACTTGAGTTATTGAAAATGCCCTATCAGGGCGCGCGGAGGCGAAAATTTACCGAAGCAAAATCTACTGAACTGATCTGTAGATTATTTCAAGAAATAGAAGATGACTTCGAAGCAACACCCGTTATTGAAACGCCCGCCAATTCTATCAAAGATAAAACCTATGATGCCCAACGCATTTTGGTGGAGCACTACAAAAATCCACCGACTCTTGCGGAGATTGCCCGGCGCGTCGGCTTGAATCGAACCAGTTTATGCAACGAATTCAAGGCTACTTTCGGCACCACAGTGTTCGAGTTTAGCCAAAGCTACCGCATGAACAAGGCGCATGAATTGTTGCAGGACCGCAATCTAAGCATATCCCAAGTGTCTGATGAAGTAGGTTATGACTATCCCAGCAATTTCACAGCCACGTTCAAAAAACACTTTGGCAAACTGCCAAAAGCAGTTCGCAACGCGTGAACCCGCCCGGTTTTACGTCGCATCAACAAATGATGTAACCAGTTGGTTTAGAAGCCTTTCCACATATTTACGATTGCATTATTCATTCGAACGAATACATCATTCTTTCGATATTTCTTCTGATACCATCGCTACAGGTCGCGAGGAAAATAGTCTTTGACGGCCAAAGTTTTAGTCAATTTGCCTGGCAAAAGGCAGACTTTCAGGAGGAACACACACATGAAAAACAATAAACCTCACAACCGCCGGGGCAAGTCCCTGCTAGGATCTACTGCGCTGGCGACTTGCATATTGATAACTGGCCTTGTTGTGCCTTCAGGCATGAATACGGCGATGGCCGCGGATGACGACGAAGCCGTACCGTTCGATGAAATTGTTGTCACCGCCCGGAAACGTTCAGAGACGCTGAGCGATATTCCGATGAGCATCAATGTAGTTTCCGAAGACCTGATCGAAAAACTCGGCGCCGGAGATTACACTGACTTGTTGCGATCTGTTCCCAGCTTAACAGCATACCAAAATGGCCCCGGCCGAACACGATTGTCAATTCGCGGGATTGCCAACGGCGGCGGCAACGACAATGACACACAAAACCAGGAAACCGTGGGCATTTACCTGGATGAGATTCCAATTTCAGTCGGCGCAATGAACCCGGAACTAAGTTTGTTCGACCTTGACCGGGTAGAAGTTTTGCGCGGCCCTCAAGGTACGCTTTATGGTGCCGGCTCAATGACAGGGACGATTAGACTTGTCTCCAAAAAACCAAATCTACAGGAATTTGAAGGCAAAGTTGAAGGTACGCTCGGTACGATCGCGCACGGCGGCGAAAATTACAGTGTGAAAGCCCTTGTGAATGTGCCGGTCGCAACTGACAAGTTCGCCGTTCGCGCAAGCGGCTACTATGACAAAAGCGGCGGTTACATTGACAATATATTGACCAATGAAGACGACATAAATAACGGGGATGCAAAAGGTGTTAAAGTAGCGGCAAGGCTACAAGCATCTGACGCATTAACAATCGACTTTTCCTTCTTCCATCATGACTATTCAGATAATGGTCGTCCCGAAGATCTGGACCGCACACCGTTCCTGAGCCGGGACTTCCCTTCGTTCGATGGTTACGACGACGAAATGCAGATTTACAATCTCACCATTGACTATGACTTTGGTTGGGCAGACTTAGTCTCTTCAACATCGTATTTTAACCGTGAGGTGTTCAACCGCCGCTCTCTAGATACGCTTTTCGAAGTAGCTTTGCCGCCTGGCATTACTCCCCACGAGTTGGTCGACAACACAAATTGGGACACTTGGGTGCAGGAAATACGGCTTGCGTCCACAACGGATGGACCGCTTCAATGGACTGTCGGAGCCTATTTCGACAAAAAAGATGTATTGTACCTGAATACTTTCCCAGTTCCTGGTGCTGATGCCATAATTGGCACACCCGCCTCTGTATTCGGCGCGCCAGATGACCACCTGTTTTTTGGTTTTGATGACCTGACAGTAAAAACTTTCGCCTTTTTTGGTGAAGCCTATTACTCGATCGACAAATTTACGATCACAGCTGGTCTTCGCTATTTTAACTGGCAGCAAGACATCGAGTATTACCAGTCTGGTCTTTTTAACGGTGAAGCCAACAGTGATACGCCGCCGCAAGGCAATACCGACGGAATAAATCCCAAAATTAACGTATCTTACGACGTAAATGACGACGTGTTGGTTTATGCGCAGGCGGCACGCGGTTTCCGCTACGGTGGCATTAATGGCTCCATTCCTGAATCGGTTTGCGCGGACGAGCTGGACGAAGTACGGCGCGACGGCGGAGATACTCGTTTCTTTGGACCCGACAAAACATGGAATTATGAGGTCGGCACTAAAGCCAATACGGCTGACGGTAAAGTTTCCGTCAATGCAACTTATTTTTATGTGCAGTGGGACGACATTCAAACCAGTCGATCATTTGATTGTGGTTTCGGTTTCCGAGAGAATGTGGGTAAGGCTACCAGTCAGGGGATAGAGTTTGAAATTAATGCTCTACTCACCGAAAACCTTACTTTCAATTTTGGAACATCCTACATCAACTCCGAATTGGACCAGGACGTTCCAAATCTGGGAGCAGTAGAAGGCGATAAAGCTCCTTTCGTACCAGAGTTTGCCTTCAACAGTTCGCTTGAATACACCCGCCCCCTTTCAGACACGATGGACGGCTTTATTTGGACCAACATTCAACATGTGGGTTCGAGAAACACCGAATTTGATCTGGAGGCCGCCAACAACCGCCGCATGGATGACTATACATTGGCGAATGTGCGCTTGGGCGTGACGTGGGACAATTACGAAGTTTCACTGTTTGCCAACAATCTATTGGACAGTGGCGGCGTGATCAGGGCGCTTCGCCGGCCACCATTTGATCCGGATGCCCGCATTCGTGTGGAGCCCCGCACCATTGGCATTACAGTTCGTGCAGAATTTTAAGGCTGGGTTCTAAAGCCGGGTTTTATTGGCTCCGGTCCAGAACAAAAAACATAAAGCGGTGGCTTGTTAGCCGCCGCTCTACACTAGCCAAAACTATCCAAAGCCTCGGCTACCAGTGCTAAGATAGTGGTATCTTGTTTGACTTAAATATTCTCAAACAGACATTTAGCCCTGTTTAACACCGTCAATAATCTGTTGGTATAGCTCGGGGTCAGTCGCACCTTCTGTACCTATGAGCAATATATGGCTGTCTGCATTGAGCCCCAAAGCGGAAGCCACAGGTTTATTTCGCGCCGCCGCCAACAGACCACCGAGTCCTGCCACCGCGGATTCTCCCGCAACAATCTTCGGGTCACCTTGTTGTCCACCAGCCAAATACAGCATCAAATTCGGCACTTTACTGTCGGCTATTGTCATAAAACCATCCGCGCCTTGTCCCAGAATTTCCCATGACAAAATAGACACCTCGCCGCAGGACAAGCCCGCCATAATTGTCTCTTCAGTCACATCGACTTTCATTGGCTTACCGGCCACAGCACTGGCGATCAGGCACGGAGCACGGTCAGGCTCAACAACTATTATCTTGGGCCGGTCAGCCCCGTATTTTTGCCAAAGAAAAGTACAAACTGCACTGGCCAAACCACCAACACCACCCTGCAAGAAGACATGGGTCGGCTTCGGGGCACCCTTTAGTTGAAAGATAACTTCAGCCATCATGACGCTATAGCCAGCAAGCACATATTTGGGGATGATCTTGTACCCCTCGTAGGACGTATCAGAAACGACGTGCCATCCATTTTCACCGGCGTCAGTGGCGGCGCGCTGCACAGATGCATCATAGTTACCCGCAATACGGGTGACCTTGGCGCCCAGCGCCTCCATGGCGCGCTGGCGTCCTTGGCTGACATCCGAATGAATATAAATTCGGCACTTACACCCGAACATCTTTGCGCCCCAGGCCACAGACCGACCATGATTACCGTCCGTTGCGGTAACTGCAGTGATTTCCGACATCAGGCTATCGTACTGACCGCTGCGGATATCTTCAAAACTGACAGATTGCCCAGTTTTTCTCGATAACTCGCTTTGCAAGAGCTTTAGCAGTCCATATGCGCCACCAAGGGCTTTGAAACTGCCGAGGCCAAAACGAGTTCCTTCATCTTTGTAGGATATGCTTGCGACACCCGCTATGTCGGCTGCAGCTTTAAGCGAATATAGCGCGGTTGGCTCATAATCTTTCCACTGCCGGATTTCGTCTTGCGCCTCGGCCATATCTTCCGCGCCAAGAATTGAGTTCAAGGCTTCAGGATAAGGCCCCGAAACTGTCTGATTGTTGTGAAACTTTTTAACGGATATCGAAGCTATGTTGTCAAAACCGGACATTAAAGTTCCTTATGCATGAACCGCAAACAATAAGACCAGAAACCGAACCCGCTGGCTAGATTGCAAAAGCCACCGCGAACGGTGGCTTTCATGATTTCATCTACTGCCCCTTGTCAGTCCTTGAAGTAATCAGGCGCTGACGGCACTTCAATCTTCTTTGGTGGGTTTTTACGCAGCTCTTTCAACAGATGCTCAACGGTTGCTTCAAGCTGTGGGTCACGGCCCTGACGCCAAAGTGCTGGGTCAAATTCCACTTCGATGTCTGGTTTCATACCGCTATTTTCCATTTCCCACTCTCCTTCGGTGCCAAAGATCGCAAAATCAGGGGAACGGACAAACCCGCCGTCCATCAATTGCGGAAGCGCTTGCGCCGCCACAAGGCCGCCCCATGTACGCTTGCCGACCAGTTTACCTGCACCGTCCTTTCGGAAGAACCATGGCATTGCGTCACCGCCCGAGCCTGCCATCTCATTGATAATCATAGCTTTTGGCCCGTAAATCGCGCCGCCCGGAACCGGAACCGTAACGTCGCCGTGTCGATAGAAAATATTCGCCAAATGGGACTTCTTGAAGGTCTGCGTGACATAATCCGCTAATGATCCACCACCATTAAACCGCTCGTCCAACACTGCGCCCTGTTTGTCAGTTTGGGCGTAAAAATAACGATTGAAACTACGGAACCCAGGTCCCCCGGTGTTTGGCATATAAATATACGCAAGCTTACCGTCAGACAAAGCATCCACCCTTCGGCGGTTACCCTCGATCCAATCAATGTTGCGGATACCGCGTTCCCTGGCGATAGGTTTCACTGTTACGTCACGGCTGTCACTACCATCGGCAGTTTTGCCAATTTTCAGGCGGACCATTTTGCCCGCTGTTGACTGAAACGCCGCAAAAATATTCTGCGCTGCGGTCAGGTCGCGGCCATTGACCGCAAAGATATAATCACCCGTTTCAATGTTCAGTCCAGGCTGGTTAAGCGGCGCTACCAAATTGGGAGACCAGTTCTCGCCGTTATAGATTTTAGCAATCCGGTACCGGCCACTATCAACCGTATAATCTGCGCCCAGCAAACCGACAGAAACTGCGTTCGGGCGAGCGCGGTCGCCGCCACTTACAAACATATGACCAATGGTTAATTGACCGAGCATTTCATTGAACAGATATGTCAGGTCAGATCGGTGGCGCACATTTTCCACATACGGTGCGTATGTGCTCACGGCCCACTCAAGGTCCAGCCCGTGCAAATTTTTGTCGTAGAAGAAGTCACGCTCGCCGCGCCATATTTCATGGAACATTTGCTTCCACTCGGCAGCCGGCTCAACCCGCACTTCCATAACAGCGGTTTTGAGGCCACCACCCGGTTTTCCAAGTGCTTTGGTTGACGCAATACTCCAGGCACTACGTCCTCGCCGGATCAAGGCAGACTTTCCGTCTACAGACACATCAAAAGCGGTAAAGCCGACTGCCTGTTTGCTTACTTTCTGCGATGTCGGATCAAATTTAAGAT
>JAALKD010000063.1 GCA_011088215.1 Sphingomonadales bacterium
CCCCCCCCCCCCCCCCCCCCCCCCCCCCCCCCCCCCCCCCTCCCCCCTACCCTCCCCTCCTTCCCTCCGCGTCGCTCTTCCGATCTCTGCCGTGGCCAGCGTATGGGCATTTTCTCGGGCTCCGGCGTTGGCAAATCAGTTCTTTTGTCGATGATTGCCCGGCATGCAGCCTCTGATATCAGTGTTATCGGCCTGATCGGTGAGCGAGGCCGGGAGGTCCAGGAGTTTATCGAGGATGACTTGGGTGCAGACGGCTGGGCGCGCTCGGTCGTGGTCGTCGCTACCTCTGACGAAAGCGCGTTGATGCGCCGTCAAGCCGCCTACATGACTATGACGCTCGCGGAATATTTCCGTGATGACGGCGCTGACGTGATGTGCCTGATGGACAGTGTTACCCGTTTTGCCATGGCACAACGTGAGATCGGCCTTGCGGGCGGCGAACCGCCAACAAGCAAAGGTTATACACCCACTGTATTCACTGAATTGCCGAAACTGCTGGAGCGCGCTGGCCCAGGTCCACAAGGCTCAGGTAACATCAGCGGGATGTTTACCGTTTTGGTGGAAGGGGACGACCACAACGAACCTGTTGCAGATGCCGTGCGCGGCATACTCGATGGTCACATTGTTATGGAGCGGGCGATTGCCGAACGGGGACGCTATCCTGCAATCAATGTTTTGAAATCTATTTCGCGGACCATGCCGCGATGCAACAGCGAGGTTCAAAATATTCTGGTCCGTGAAGCCAAACGGCTTTTGTCTACTTATTCGGACATGGAAGAAATGATCCGATTAGGCGCCTACCGGGTCGGCAGTAACCCGGAAGTGGATGCCGCGATCCAGTATAACCCGGCCTTGGAAGAATATTTGGGCCAGTGGAAAGACGATAATACTTCACTTGAAGAAGGATACGATCAGTTGCAGGCAATCCTCGAAAGCGGCCCAACAGCGCAGATAATCAGTGACTATCTGGCAGAAGCGGCCGAGCAAACCTAATGCACAAAACGGAAGTATATAAATAATGGCCAAGCTTGACGGCATTATCCGTTTTCGCAAATGGGCGCTGGATGAGCAGCGACGGGAGCTGGCTGTTTTGCTAGACGACCGGGCTCAAATTGTCGAAACATTGGAAAAGCTCGACATAGAAATACAAGCGCAAAAAACAATGGCGCACAGTGATCTGGGGTCAATGACGTTGGGTGCTTACATTGAGGGCGCTCGGAAAAAAAGAGCCTGGATTTTGGATGCTATTCGTAAAAAAGACCAGGATATTGAAGAAAAGCAAGACGTCGTCGCTGATGCGTTCAAAGAACTGAAAACCTTTGAAATCGCAGATGGACGGCAAAAGGACCGGCTGCAAAAAGAACTGGACCGCCAAGAACAAAACGAATTGGACGACCTTGGTCGGCGTGCTTTTGAGAGTGCACCAAGTTTATGACTGATCACCACAAAACATCACAAGACCATCAAAACAATTACGGAGACTTGCAGTGACCATTCAAACCGATTTGATGGGCTCTATGACCTTGGAGCAACTGCAGGAGTTTGACCGCAGCCATCATATGCATTCTTTCACCGCGCCTGAAGCCATGAAGCAGGCACCACCCTTCATGATCGATTCTGCGGAAGGGGCTTATGTCACTGGTCAAAATATTCGCTTGCTGGACGCAATGGCGGGCCTCGGATGTGTTAACATTGGTTACGGCAGAAAAGAGCTGGCCGACACCGCTGCACATGTGATGAAGAAGCTTAGCTATTATCATAGCTTCGCTGCGGTCACTAACCCGTATGCTGCTGCGTTATCGCATAAAATTGCCTCTCTTGCGCCTGACCATATGAATAAGGTTTTCATTTCAAACTCTGGTTCGGAAGCGGTGGAAACTGCGCTTAAGTTGGTGGCACTATATTGGAAAAATAAAGGCGAGCCAAACAGACGGGCGATCATCACCCGAGACTATGCCTATCATGGCAGCACAATCGCGACCGCCGCTCTCAACGGTAACGCCGAGATGGCCAACCAGTTCGGTTTCATTGACAGCACAACAATTTTGCGTGCCAAAGCACCATACTGGTACCGCGAAGGCGGCGACCAGACGCCTGACGAATTTGGTATTGCTGCAGCCCAGTCTGTCGAAGCCGTCATATTGGAGGCCGGTCCAGAAAATGTAGTGGCTTTCATCGGCGAACCGGTGCAGGGCACTATGGGTATTATTGTGCCGCCAGCGACTTATTGGCCAGAAGTGGAACGAATTTGTCGCAAGTATGGTGTTTTGCTGATTGCTGATGAAGTTGTGAGTGGTTTTGGCAGAACCGGGCATTGGTTTGGTCAGGAAACTTTTGGGTTTTCTGCCGATATCATGACACTGGCCAAAGGGCTATCATCATCTTACTTGCCGGTGTCGGCAACCGTAATTTCCGACGATGTCGCCAGTGTAATTGAAGGCAATTCTGCTCTATTGCAGCATGGTTTCACCACGTCCGGACATCCGGTCACCTGTGCCGTTGCGCTCAAAAATATTTTGCTACTGGAAAAAGAGGGCCTGATTGCTGCAGTGCATGAAGACAAAGGCCCTTATTTTGAGGCGTCACTAAAAGCTGCACTGGGTGACCACCCACTGGTTGGTGAAATCCGGATTAGCGGTTTGATGGCGGCGATTGAATTCGCCAAAGATAAAACAACCCGTGAGCAATACCCAGCGGAGCTCGCCATTTGCGACCATGTGGGGCAGGCCGCTTTGATGCAGGGATTGATTGTGCGCCCTGTTGGCAACGTAGTGGTGATGTGCCCTCCGTTTATTATATCGCACGCTGAAATAGACTTCATATGCAGTGTACTTGCCGAGGCCTGCGACAATGTTCATGCAGCTCTTCAAAACCAGGACGGTTAGCTGGGTTGTGAATTTGCTTCAGGTTCAATTTTGTCGCCATCTTTGAGGCGAATAATCATCGCATTACCGATGATAATGAGTGTCAGACCAACTAGCGCTGCCGATGACCAGACAAAACCTTCGTAAATCGTTGAGATGGTTAGAGCAACCAGCGGCATAACAACGGAAATATACCCCGCTCGCGCTACGCCTATCTCCGCGATCAACCATAGATACAGTGTAAAAGCGATAACGGTTCCAAATACTGACAGGTACAACAGCGATGCGCTGTAGCCCAGGCCAGTATCAAATATCATCGGTTCGCCTGACGCTAGCGCCACCAGTATGTTAAACCCACTGCTGTAAAACAGCGCCAGCGCTGTATAGGGCAGAATTGGAAACGCTTTGGCGGTACCAGAGGCGGCTATGGTGTTACCTAGTGAGGTTGTCACTGTTGCTGCCATGCAGAAGGCGAGGCCAACCATCGTTTCGTCGGCCCAGGAAAACTGTGAAATTTCATGACCAAATACCATGGCCAGTCCACTTACGCCAATTACCGCAGCGCCGAGAACGGGCAAGTGGATTGGCGTGCGGAGAAATATGCGAGCAGATAATATGTTCATTAACGAGAGCGTTGAAAAGGCAATGGCAACCAGACCAGAGGTCAAGTGTTCAGTGCCTGCGTATACGAGTAAGTAATTGATGCCAAATAGAAAAACTCCAGTACCGGCAGCAGCGATATGACCGCGTGCACCAAAGGTTGCCTTCATGCCGCGCAGCATACACCAAGCCTGCAACAGTACTGCGGCAAGCGCGAAACGGTAAGCGACCGACCATTCCTTGGCCACGACGCCCAACTGAAATTCGATCGCATACCAGGTTGAACCCCAGATTAAAACACAAGCGACAAAAGCGATGATTACCGGCATTAACTGTCCCTTTGTCCTGATGATAAAGAGTGTTGATCAGAGCGACACTTTCTTCGTCGAACTGATGGAAAGCAAGCTGTATTTACTAATTGGGTGAGTGAGAAAAATTCAGCCGGTTTTGTTGAATGCGGGCGGCGAGTTTATCCGGTACTATCGCCGCGCAAATGACCCTCGATCAACGCTGCAGCGTCGACAGTGAATGCGTCCTGTTGCCGAAATTCAATTGTACCGGTGAAATTATTGGCAGATAGCGCATCGTAAAAAAGCGCGGAAGCATCCTGTTGCAATGCTGCGGGCAGATCAGTTTTGCTGCGCACAGTCAGATCAAATGATTGCTTGAGAATATTGCCGTCCAGCTGGATATCACCCAAAACCGAAAATTGAACCTGTAAAATAAACCGCTGTGCGTCTTCTTTATCTCGTTGCCGCAAACCCGGGTTGTCTTGATGGGCGTCGGGGTCGATATCGGGTCTTTGTCCTAGCAAAAGGGCCGCCAAGGGCACGTCGCCACCTCTGGCATCAAAAGGCAGGAGGATGGGACGCCATTCGCCGATTGTCTCGCTCGCTAAACTGGCCATCTGTCCAATATCTGACCGTAAGCCTGAAAGTGCCAGTTGCGACGAACGCGACAGGGCCTTTTCAACATCGCTGCCCATCCAGTTTGAATTTCCTGCCATACCTGCCGCCTTCAGGAAAAACAACAGGCTATTGGTTAACTTGTTACCGCCTTGCGCGGTTTTACTTACCAGACTGTTTGCAGCAGCAGCGTTAGTGCCAAGCAAAGCGGCAAGACTTTCCTCCATTGCAGGCCAACTGGCCAGAATGTTAGATGTGCCTTCAAAGGGCACAGCTGAGACGGACTGTGCAATTGAGGCTGGCGCAACAGCAGTTGTTCCCAAAGGTACATCGGGCTGTGTGCTCGGCGCTACCGGAGAGGTTTGTGGCTGTCCGGCTTTGGGAACTGTTGGGTGGTCACTTTGACCGGGCACAATAACGCGCAGGGTATCGCCCACTTGCGGACGAACGCCTGACGGAACTGTTAGCGAAATATCGCCGCGATTGGTCTGAAGCCTTAAGTCGGTCTTCGGGCCGTCAGCGCCAAAGAAGGCTGCGACTGTTTGCACAGAGTTGATGACAGCTGAACCAGTAACGTTTGGCTCTCCGGCAGCCGGGTTGCCGGTTAATATGACATCGACTTTTGCAGGAAGTGCGCCGGTTTTATTTTCAATGAATAATGCGCGGAAGCTGGCCTCGGCTTTCTGTTCAGCCGGTGCTCCCGGCTGTTGAGGTGGTTTTGTATCCACAGAAACACGCACCAGCTCTCCAGCTAGTGATGCTGCGTCCGCAGCGGGCAATATAAATTGGCCGCGCGTGGTGTCTGCTTTTGCAAGCTCGCCAATTGCGGTGCTGGCACCGAATGCTGCTGCGCTTACGGGTAGTGCTCTTGCCTCAGCCGCTGTAATGGTTTGCACAGTTTTTACTGTTGCCAACTCGGCGGGTGAAACTCTGCTAATCGCTGGATCGAGCAACTGAATGACTGCCGGCGCCCCGGTGACTGAGATAGCGCTGAGCCCAGGCCCTATACCGGGCCCTGATACAGGCGGTGCGGAGGAATGGCTGGTCGCCGCTGGTTGCACTTTCGCCGTTTGCTGCTGGATCAATGTTGCTAGATCAGCTGAACTAGCAATTGTTGAACCAGCTGGCCCTACTACTGGTTTGGGACCGTCTGGTTGCGCAGCAGCCGCATTGTCCGGTGTCGATAGTACTGTGGGGCTGGCAGGAACCGTATCTTGCCTGCTGATCAACGCTGTCAGTTCTGCGGTTGGCTGGTTTGCACCGGGGGGCTTCGCGGAGATGGTGGCGTTATAGGGCCGATCGAGGGCGGCCTCTGGTTTTCGTTCCGGACCCGTTGACGGGACGTCGCTCGTTAAAGCCGTTGTGTGCACTTCGATTACGGTCACTGAAAGGCGAATTGGTGGATCAACGGGTTGAGAGTTTTGGCGCAGCAAATCAGCTGTCACCTGTTTTCCAGCATCGACAACTATCAAATGCACAGTATCGTTTGGCTGTAATCCGGCGTCAGGTTTTAGTGCCAATGTTACGGTGTCTGTCACGATGATTGGGCGGCCTTCAGCATCAATTCTGGTAACAGGTTGGGTGATTTCCTGACCGGAAACCAGATGTGCCGCGGACGAAGCAATTGATACCGCCGGGTCACGGCTTTGCAAAGCCTTGCCTTGATCGCGCGTCGCCTGTTCCTGCGATTGGCCACCAGTTCTGGTATTGTCGCTGTTCGGGTCTTTTGCCACATGAGTGGTCTTATCCGCGCCGCGTATTGGCGACTGGATTTCCTTGGGGGCCGGAGGGCCTGCGATATCACTCATTTTGTGCCTCCACCTTTCGGCGTGGACGGGTTATTTGGTCAGATGACCAGTCAGCGCCATTACATCTGCTGCGGCGTCGGATTGAGGGTGCCGCGCCAAAAGCGGCATCTGTGCGCGAATTGCGTCAACAACTTTGCTATCTGATTTAATGATACCTGCCAGCGGCGGCGAAATCTTTAAAAATCCTTCCGCCGCTCGCTTGATTGCTTCATACACCTTTTCGCCGTCTTTTTTAGTCGCAACATTGTTGACGACAATGGAAATTTTAGCGTCGGGGTTGCGAGCAACAGTTAATTTGATGAAAGCATAGGCATCGGTCAATGACGTGGGGTCACCGCTCATGACCACAAGTATTTCGCCGTCATGGTGAGAAAGCGTAGAAACCGACGGGTCGATGCCTGCTGCTAAGTCCAGCAAAGCGTGATCATATGCCTTGGCTCGATCGATCAGATCTGCACGCAGTTTGCTTAATGTATCGGTTGCTAGCGATCCAAGTGCGCCTGAGCCAGATTTGCCCGCGATAACATCGAAACCGATGCCTGCTGGGTCTTTGTATCTGGTTACAGCTTCGGCGAGCGTTGCATCGCCGGCCAATACTGAACCCAAATCCCGGTCCGGGATCAATCCAAGCTGAATATCAACATTGGCCAACCCCAGATCACCGTCAAACAGTAATATATTACGGTCTAGCCGCGCCAATGCGTGCGCCAGCGTGACCGAAAGCCAGGTTTTACCGACACCGCCTTTTCCCGAAGCAATGGTAATCAGGCGACAATCGGGATTATCTGTTTTCTTGGTCATTGATTTTGCTCTTTTTTATCAAATAAGGCGCGATTGTTCGGCAAAGACGTGAGTAGCTTCGCAAAATTTGCCGGCGTTGCGGGTTCTAAACCTTCGGCAATAAATGGGCTGCGGCTGATGCCCGCCAAAGAGAGGTATCCCGGGCGAGCCGCCATAATCAGGCCGGCGTAGCGCCGTGCGGCGTCCAACCGCGTGGCGATGAAACGAGCGCATCCCATGCGCGCGAAAACACCGGCGATTTCCTGTGCGTCCAATGGGTCCAGCCCGGCAGGCATCACCAAAACAGGTTCAGCATCAACGGCTTGAATAAACTGTAATAGCAGCTTCAATTCGTTGATATCAAAGGGGTTTGTTCCCGCAGTGTCAATCAGGGTTAAATCTGCTGCCGTTGGATGCGCGCGCATTACGGCGGCCAATTCTTCATGGGTCTCGGCGGTGGATACGGTTTGTTTCATTAGCTGGGCGAAATGATCAAGTTGCTGAACACCGCCAGCCTTAACGGTATCAGTCGTAATTAAGTGAATATTTTTACCGTGCAGTAAAGCATCGGCAGTAAGCTTTGCTGTGGTGATGGTTTTCCCGACGCCGGGCGGCCCAACCAGCATGATTGGGCGGGCTGTGCTGTCAGTAAGCGGGCTGAAACGCACCACTGTGTCCAGGGCAACGGCGAATGCTTCCGAAAGATTACTGGCATCAATGGCAGCAATCGCAGTTTTGAAATGATCTGCCGTTTCAAATGGCAGAGCATGGTGGTTAAGCACCGCGGCCACATCAGCTGAATCGAATTCCTTGGTTTTGGGAATCGGGTGCGAAACCTCAAACTCAACGGGTGTCTGATTAGGTATTGGCGCGTTATCCGGCGGGGTAGGCGTTGCGTTGCCCTCGAGCGCCGCGGTTACACGCACTCCGTGTCCGCCTTCATCAATTTGTACGATAATAGCATCAGGACCGAGGCCATTGCGAACCTCGTCCATCACTTCCTGCATTGTCGCCGCGTGAAAGGTTTTTAGACGCATAACCTTTCTTGTCCTTAAATGGTGAGCACGAGGCTCAAATTAATGGGCTGTATCACAGTTCTAAATCTGACCAAGTGTCCTGATTTTTGCCTGCGGATGAATTTCGTTTTGGCTCATGATCACTGTCGCCGGGCGGAAGCGTTCGATGATCGACCGAACATAGGGGCGCACCAGCGGGCTGGTAAGCATCACCGGACTTTCGCCTTTTTCTGCCTGTTGATCGTAAACCAGACGGATCGAATTTATGAATTCCTGCAATTTGGTCGGGGCCATCGCCAATTGTTTTTCTTCGCCTTGCCCCACAAGGCTTTCGGCAAAGGCCTGCTCCCACTCGGGTGACAGTGTAATTAACGGGACAAGACCGTCCACATTGGCGTATGCGGCGCAAAGCTGACGGCCAAGTCGGGTGCGAACATGCTCAGTAATGTTGACGATGTTCTGGGTGAAGCCTGTGGCTTCGGCCACGCCTTCAAGAATTGTCGCCAAATCGCGGATTGATACGCGTTCAACCAGCAACGCCTGCAACACCCGCTGCAGCCCGGACGTAGTGATTTGCGTCGGAATAATATCGACAATCAATTTTTGGTGCTCGCCGGGTAGATCTTCCAGAAGCTTCTGGGTCTCGGCATAAGAAAGCAAGTCTGACATGTTGCTTTTGATCACTTCGGTCAGGTGCGTAGTGATAACAGTTGGAGCGTCAACGACCGTGTAGCCGCGGAAATTTGCTTCTTCGCGGGAACCTGAATCTACCCATGTTGCGGGCAGGCCAAAAGCGGGTTCGGTGGTGGCTTCCCCAGCAATCTGCACAGGCTGCCCTTCGGGGTCCATTATCAACAGCATACCTGGGCGAATGTCGCCTCGGCCAATTTCGGTTTCCTTAACCCGCAAAACATAAGTGTTTGAAGGCAATTGCATATTGTCGAGGATGCGCACAGACGGCATGACAAAGCCCATTTCGCTGGCCAGCTGACGCCTGAGTGCCTTGATTTGGTCAGTAAGCCGGAAGCCGCTGTCGTCATTGATCATGGTTAGCAAGCCATATCCAAGCTCCAGCCGCAGTTGGTCAATTGCAAGAGTTGCGGAAATTGGCTCTTCTGCCGGTTTGGCGCTTTCCGTCGCTTCAACCTTGGCATTTTCCACATCAACAATATTTTGTTCTTTTCGCTGCGAGACTGCATAGGCCGTGTAGGCTAGTGTGCCGCCAAGGAGGGCGAACGGTATGAACGGCAAGCCCGGCATCAGACCCATAGCGATGAGCAGCGAACTGGACACACCAAGCGCACGCGGTGCGGCGCTGAGTTGACCGAACAGAGCTTTGTCCATTTGGCCAGATACGCCCGCTTTTGTTACCAACATACCTGCGGCGGTCGAGACAATCAGTGCAGGGATTTGGGAAACTAATCCATCGCCGACAGTTAGGATAGTATAGCGGCTGCTGGCTTCGGCGAACGACATATCATTGATCACAACGCCGATAATGATGCCGCCAACTATGTTGATGATGGTGATCAAAATGCCGGCAACGGCATCCCCTCGAACAAATTTTGCCGCACCGTCCATTGAACCGAAAAAGGTGCTTTCGTCTTCCAGTTCTTTTCGCCGGGCGATGGCTTCTTTCTCGTCGATGAGACCAGAGGAAAGGTCAGCGTCAATAGCCATTTGCTTGCCAGGCATGGCATCCAAACTGAAGCGAGCTGCGACCTCGGCGATACGCCCAGAACCTTTGGTGATCACCACGAAGTTCACTATAACAAGAATGGAGAAGACGATTATGCCGATAACAACTTCGCCGCCCATCAAGAATTGGCCGAATGCCTCAATAACCTCACCAGCCGCATCGGTGCCAGTATGCCCTTCAGATAATATTAGCCGCGTTGATGCCAGATTCAGCGAGAGCCGCAACATGGTAGCGACAAGAAGAATGGTTGGAAAGCTGTTGAACTCTAGGGGTTTGCTGATGAAAACGGTTGTCATCAACACCATCACCGAAAAAGTAATACTTGCGGCGAGCATAATATCCAACAGCCAGCCGGGCATTGGCATGATCAGCATCATAAGAATGAAAACCATGCCAAATGCGAACGCAATGTCTGTGCGCTTCATGGCGTTCAGGAAGGCGGTAACGGCCAAGTTTCCGCCGGTTGCTTCGCCTGATGCTTGATTGTCGGTTGCCGTGTCACTCATACAGTTTTTCTACCATTTCACCAACGCCCGAAAAGGGGTGGTGGTTAAACGTCGTCTATATAGCTACACGGGATCCGCCGTCGCCAGGTTGGGGTACCGGTACCCCTTCCGAATTATATTGATTCAGCTTGTTGCGCAGTGTTCTGATCGAAATACCAAGAATATTGGCAGCGTGGGTTCGGTTGCCCAAACAATGCTTAAGCGTATCAATGATCAGCTCGCGTTCAACTTCTGCGACGGTCTTGCCGACCAGCGCGATATGCGCGTCCGGATCATCCGGGTCGCCGCCTGCTGAGTCTGCCGAGGGGCTAGTGCCATTTGAAACTTCACTAAGGCTGGACGGCATGGTCAGATTGCCGCTAGCGTCCGGCAGCATTATAGCTGCAACGGAGATATCAGGCCCATTGGCTAGCAGCACGCTGCGGTGCATAGCGTTTTCTAATTCGCGGACATTGCCAGGCCACGCATGCGCTTTAAGAACTGCAACAGCTTGATCTGATAGAGGACGGTTTTCTACCTGATTAACTTCCGCGTATTTCTCTGCAAAATAGACCGACAAAGCAGCTATATCGGCTGGGCGTTCGCGCAGCGGTGGCACCCGCAAATTGAAGACATTTAAGCGGAAGAACAAGTCTTCCCTAAAGTTGCCCTCTTTCACGTCTTTTTGCAGGTTTCTGTTTGATGTGGCGATGATGCGGATATCCACGTTTACAGGTTTGGAGCCACCAACTCGGTCGATTTGACGTTCTTGAATAGCGCGTAGTAATTTGGCCTGCAGTCGCACATCCATCTCAGAAATCTCGTCCAGCAGCAGCGTGCCGCCGTCTGCCTCTTCAAATTTGCCAATTCGCCGGGCAACAGCGCCTGTGAAAGCACCTTTTTCGTGGCCAAACAGTTCGGATTCAAGCAGATTTTCCGGAATTGCCGCACAGTTTACCGCGACAAACGGCTTGTTCGCCCGGTGGCTTTTTTGGTGCACAAAACGGGCCATCACTTCTTTACCCGTGCCGCTTTCGCCTGTGATCAAAACACTGGCCTCGGATGGTGCGATGCGCTCAGCAAGTGTCGCAACTTCTTTCATGATGGCATCACGGTATATGAAGGGCTGGTCGTCTTCTGCCACTGCTTCCAAAACCGCTGCGATGAGTTCAGCGTCTGGCGGCAGGGGAATATATTCTTTGGCGCCGCCACGTACTGCTGCAGCGGCTATTTTCGGGTCGATACCGATACCGCATGCAACCACCGGGATGGAGAAATGCTCAGCACGTAATTTGGGTATAATGGCAGGAATATCCAAGGATATTTCAATCATCAGCAGATCAGCGCCACGATTTCTGAGGATTGATAGCGCTGTTTCCGCATCAGGCGCGTGGGTGACTTTCGCCCCTCTGCCCATCGCCATTTTGCTGGCGGCACCAAGCTGTCCGTCCAATGTTCCAACGATTAAAAGTCTCATCCTTTGTCTCCGTCCTATTTCAACCTGCTGTGGCTATGACTTGAAGAAAGTCACGCGTTTTGCAGGTGGTAAAATCGTATTCAAAAGCATTTCCAGCCGACGCGGATTTTCCTTGCGCCGAATGGACGTAGCCCCCATTGCGTATAAATTATTCACCAGGCCTTCTTCTTCGGTGCAATGTTCGGTTTTTGCAGCTAATGGAATGAAGACCAAATGGGCTAAAACGGCACCGTAGAAGGTTGTCAGCAGAGCCACAGCCATTGACGGCCCAATTTCAGTGGGGTTGTCAAGATTGCCGAGCATGCGCACCAGGCCAATCAGCGTACCAATCAGACCCATCGCCGGAGCGACATCGCCCGCGCGGCGCAGAAAGTCGACCGCGCGCATATGGCGTGCGTTGGCAGTACTGGCTTCACGCCGCATAATTTGTTCAATTTCGTCGGGCTGCGCACCGTCGACAACAAGCTGCATTGATTTCATCAAGAAAGGCGTATCTTTCAATCGCGGCAGCAGGCGCTCAAGCATCAGTATATCGTTATGTTTTCTGGCTTCGACCGCGATTTTTAATACTTTGATAGCTTCTTCATTGGGATCGCGCTGTCCATGGCGCAGTAACGTCCAAATGTTGGTTGGCAGCGATATCATTTCCTGTAAACGGAAGCTAATTGCGGTGACAGCAAAGGTGCCTAGCACCACGATCAAGACGCCCTGCAAGTTTATGAAGGCGATCGGTGACCCCCCAAGCAGGATCGCACCGATAACCAGCAGAAAAGCGGTCAACATGCCCAAAACCGTACTCATATGCGTAGCAATCCTTCCATTGCGGGTTAAATTGCCGCGCCGTCGAGTTTGATGATCTCGGTCATGGTGACGCCTAGGTGATCTTCAACCAGAACAACTTCTCCGCGAGCTACCAATCTATTATTCACATAAATATCAATGGCTTCGCCGACTTTTCGGTCCAATTCGACCACCGCGCCGGGAGCGAGTTTCAACAACTGGCTTACTTCCAGGGTAGACCGTCCGAGAATGGCTTGCACTCGTACCGGCACGTCGAACACAGGTTCCAGTTCTTGCGCGGTGCGAACTTGACCGTCCTCCTTTGGTGCCAGGTCAGGGCTGTTTGCGCCGTCTGATGACAGGTTGGTTAAACCAATGTCTTCAGTGGTATCGCCTTCGTTTGCCATGTTTCTTCCCTATCGTTCTATCACTTGGGGCCTGACGCGGCGGTCAGGCAGGTTTTCTATAGCGGTGCGGTTGTTTCAGCGTCCGGTGTTTGTTCAGCTGTCGCACCGGTTTTCGCTTCAGCGGTCGGATGCGGGTTCTGTTCGGTGTCGGATATTACAAAGCGCTGCACAGCGTCTTCAATTTCGTGCTTTATGGCGTCATGTTTGCGTTCAGAGCCGCCGTCTGGCCATTCGACGCGACAATCTAATGCCGCCAACTTTGGCTCGCCGATCAACACAATGTCGCCGGTAAAGTTGGTGGCGTTTTTCATTGCATCCATCTGTTTGGCGATCTCATCGCAAACCGTTTCCGAAACTCGAACCACAAGCCTTGGCTCTGGCGCAGCGGTTGCCAGGCAATCTTCGATTAACGCCTGCACTTCTGCTGTAGGTTTCGATCGAATAAGCGCTGATGAAAGTTTGGAGGCTATGGCATAGGACAAATGCACCATTTCCTGCTTCAGATTAGATTCCAATTGTCGATGCTGATCGAAAAGCTCTTGGGCCACACGGGTCAGCTCTATCACAGCATCTCTTGTTGTGGCTTCAATTTCGCCTAACGCTTGGGTGCGCCCTTCTTCGATACCTTTGGCAAGGCTGTCTTTGCGCGCTTGGTTGGCTTCATCAACTAACCGCTCGATTTCGAGGTCATAGCGGGATTTGGCGCCGCCATCGAATGCCTGATCAAAGGTATATTTTACTGGGCTGGTCATTAGTAAATCAATTCATCCTCGCCTTTATTGTCAGACAAGAGAATTTCGCCAGCTTCGGCCAGATCTTTAGCTTTGTTGACCATATCCATTTGAGCGTCATCAACATCGCGCAGGCGTACCGGACCCATCGCTTCCATATCTTCGCGCAAGATTTTTGCAGCGCGCTCGGACATATTTGAGAAAAATAGGTCGCGCAGAGTGTCAGATGCGCCTTTCATGCCAAGGGCTAGCTTGTCTTTGTCTACATTGCGCAACAAAGTCTGGACACCACTTGGATCCATATTGGCCAAATCCTCAAACGTGAACATAAGGGCACGGATGCGTTCTGCAGAATCACGGTTGCGATCTTCAAGTGCGGCCAGAAACCTGGATTCAGCGCTGCGGTCAAGAAAGTTGAATATTTCAGCGATTGTTTCATGGCTGTCGCGCTGGTTGGTGCGCGCGAGGTTATTCATGAACTCAACCCTCAAGGTTTGCTCAACTTTGTCCAAAATATCTTTTTGTACTGATTCCATACGCAGCATGCGCATGATGACTTCCATAGAGAAATCTTCCGGCAAAACAGATAGAACCCTGGCTGCATGTTCGGCCTTGATTTTTTGCAAAACAACCGCGACGGTTTGCGGATACTCATTCTTGAGATAGCTGGCCAGAACCATCTCGTTTACATTGCCGAGTTTGTCCCACATGGTGCGGCCTGCAGGTCCGCGAATCTCGTCCATTATTTGCGATACCCGGTCGCCGGGTAACATTTTACCCAGAAGCCGCTCTGTGCTTTCAAACGAACCAGTTAGGTTGCCGACAGTTGACACTTGGGACGCGAACTCAACAAACAAGTCTTCTACGTCCTGAGCGTTTACCGAACCAAGTGCGGACATATGCTGGGAAAGCTCTTTAACCTCGTCGTCCGTTAGCAGTTCCCATATGTTACGGCCAGAATCTTCGCCGATTGCAAGCATGAAAGCTGCGGCTTTTTGAGCGCCTGATAATTTGCCTGCCTCAATACTCACGTTTTGTCCTTTTGGTTGCGAATAGGGTCATCGTCGTCAACATGCGATCAGTCTGCATAGAGCCAATGGCGCACAATGGAGACGGACTCGTCGGGGTTTGTTTTGATGATGTTGGCAACCTTTTTGATGGCAGAATCCTGAATGCGTCCTTCAACCTGGGCCACATCTATACGTGTGTCGGTGCCCATCTGGTCAAGGCTGAGTGAGCCTTGTTGCCGTGCCGCCATAACCAGGGCGGTGGCATTTTCATCACCCCCCGCGGCGGCGGCCATAATATCTGGCGTTACCTGGGCCGGGCCTGCAATCGCAGGCGTTTCTGGAACATTATTTTCCAATTGTGCCGGGTCAGGCGGTGGCGGTGCATCTGGGATCGCCTCAATCACCCGAATTACAAGGGGCCTGACAACCAGTAAGATCACAAGAATGACTGCAACAAAGGAACCGCCAGTGGACAGAACATCCACCAAGTCTGCCTTACTGAGGCCAAACAGGTTAAAGCCTGGGTCAGCTTCTACCAAAGGCGCGGGGTCAACAAAGCGAAGGCTTTGAACCACCACTGTGTCACCACGACTTGCCAGATATGGAATCGCCGATTCCACAAGCTGTTGAAGCTGGGTTATCTCGGCCGCATCACGGTCCTGGTACGCTGTTGTGTTACCGCCGTCATCCAATGTTCTGATGCCGTCGACCAAAACAGATACCCTGATTTGGGTTATTTGCCCCGGCTCCTGCACCGTGACGGTTTCGGTTTTTGAGTTTTCAAAATTGGTTGTTTCCTCGGTGGTTTGACTGTTGCTGCCGGCTCCGCCAGAGCCTCCTGCTGCGTCTGGCAGGGCATTGGAGACTGATACCTGGCCGCCCACATCGGTTTTCTCATTCGCTGATTGTTCGCGGACATTTGACGACAATATTACTTGTCCGTCGGGATCATAGGTTGTTTCGCTTTTTGTTGTGCGGCTCATGTCCATATCAACAGATACTTCTGCGCGAACCCGACCGTCGCCCACGCGGCGTGACAACAATTGTTCAATTTTGGAGCGGTATTGCTGTTCTTTTGACTGTCGGGCGTCCTCCAGACTTGAAAGACTGGCGTAGTCGCCTTCAGCCGCGCCGTCCACAAGCAAACGTCCCATCGTATCCGATATGGTAACCCGATCGGGTGACAGGCCCGGCACTGCTGATGCAACAAGCGCCTGAATAGAAAGTGCTTGTCCTTGGCCGAGCGCACCGTTGGTTTTAAGTAAAATAGACGCTGACGGTCCCGAACTTTCACGCTGGAAGGGTCGACGTTCGGGCATCACGATATGAACCCGTGCCTCTGAGACAGCTCGGATAAATTTGATGGTACGCGACAGCTCTCCTTCAATTGCGCGCACATAATTGACGTTAAGCTCAAAACTGGTGCGGCCAAAACTGGATTCCTGATCGAAAATTTCCTTGCCGATCACGCCGCCAGACAAACCTTCGCCAGCCAGCAGCAGGCGCAGCCTGTCCACTTGATCTTGCGGTACCCGAACAATGCGACCACCGGCTGAGGTTTCATAGGGGATGCCGTCTGTTTCCAAGCGTTGGGCGATGGTTGCGGCATCTGCCGGATCCAGATCGGTATAAAGGGCTGTCATGGGTGAAGTTCTGAGGCCGCCGATGACTATGAATAAGAAAGCCAGTGTACCAGCGCCAACGAGCGAGATGAGAAGCAGTCTTCCTGTTCCCAGGTTCCGCAAAAATTGTATTAAACTATCCAACGTACATTCCGGTAATTATGATTTAAGCATCGTTTTTCTAGTCGTTGGTTGAGAAATACGTGATCAAGGTAAACAGATCGTTAAATCTAGGCAAAAGTTGCCTATTATTATTCTCACGGATCTAGAAAAGTGGGATGCAGCCCCCGGAGGTGGCGCTGATTTGGTTTAGGCTTTTGCTGGCGTTGTCATGGTCTCGGCGCGATATTTTTGCAGTCGCGTCGCCCTCAGACCTTGAACGCCATTATTTTCGATGGCCCTTTGCCAGCACAAAAACTCTTCGACCGACAAAGAATACCGCTCACAAGCATCTGTTAGGCTGATTGCGCCTGATTGGACAGCATAAACAACTTGCGCTTTTCGGCGAGCTACCCAACGTTTGGTGTCCGGGCTTGGCAAGTCGATGCGTTGAAGGCTTTTATCGCCTTCGGGTGGTATGGTAATATCCTTGGTCGCAATGGTCATGTAAGTGATCTTTAACTCTGTTGTTACCGTCACGAATCATATTGATCTGAATGACTTAGGGCATTTTAGCGGCTTGCAGTTTAACAAAGACCTAATAGATAAAATTGTATCTAATTTTGTTGATACGGCTTGAAAAATTTGATCGTTTTCACTGAAAACGGGCGGCCAAACGGCCACCCGCTTCATGCAAAAGAAGTGTATGGTGCTAATTACAGCCTGGTCAGCTCTTCCAGGATCTCATCAGATGTTGTGATGATTCTGGTGGAGGCAGAAAAAGCCCGCTGCACTTTAATTAGTTCTGAAAATTCGTTGGCAAGATCAACGGTAGATTGCTCAAGCGAGTTGGGAGCAATTTTTCCGGCACCGCCTTCACCGGCACGCTGCAACGCAAAAGTGCCTGAAAAGTCTGAGATGCCAAACGAATTGCCCTGACGCCGCGTTAGGCCGTCCGGGTTTTGGAAGATAGCAACCGGTAGACGGAACACATCGAGTGCAAGGCCGTTATCGAACAGCGCCGTTACGAAACCGTCTTCGCCGATCGATACGCCGTTGACATTATCAAACGAGGCGCCGTCTGCACTGGATGAAATCAGGGTTGAGATGCTGTCAAGCTGTGAGAAACCGTTGGTTTCACCGTCAGTACCAAAGTCGATGACAAACGAGCCATCGCTTACCTCCACTCCAGCCCCTGTCGTATAGTCGAACGTTAGGGAACCGCCGGGCAATGTGACTGCCGCGCTGGCATGTACGTCGTTCAAAGTGGAAGTCGCGAGATCAACGGAACCATTTGGGTTGAAGTTAAGGTCGCCGCTTCCAATCAGACCGTTGGTATGGGTTGTGCCGTCGAGGAAGGAAGCGTCATCGAAAGTGAGTTCATAACCCCATTCGTTGATGCCAGTTTTGACTGCCGAAAATACGACGGTTTGTGATCGGCCAAGGCTGTCAAAAATCTGGAAATTGGTTTCAAAATCCGGAGTAACAGTTCCAGCTGCAATGTCGCCTGGCGCGTAAACTCCGGAAAACACTGATGTACTGGCCTGCAAATTTGCCCGCAAAGAAACGTTTGACGTCGCGTCGCCCAGACCGTTCAGGCTGTTAATGTTGATCGGAACCAATTCGCTTGGATCATTTTGGTTTGACGGAATTGCGCCGGCGTCATCAAGCGGCCAACCCATGAGGTACAGGCCTGCAGTATTCTGGAAAAAACCTTCAGAATCCTGCGTAAAAGCACCAGCGCGCGTATAAAGAAATTCGCCCGTTTGGTCTTCGGCCTGATCAGAGTTACGCACGACGAAAAAGCCGGCGCCGTCAACTGAAAGGTCGGTCGCCGAACCCGATGGCTGCAATAGGCCCTGCTTGGAAACCAGTGTTTGCGAGAATGCGCGCACACCGCCAGGGGAATAGGTTGAAAGCGACGAATTTTCTGTCACTAGCGTTGAAAATCGTGATCGGGTTTCTTTATACCCGATGGTATTTACGTTGGTTATGTTGTCGGCAATGACGCCTACGCCTTCGGTAAAGGCCTGGAGTCCCGAAACACCTGCTGCTAAAGCGGTGAATGCCATTTTTCTTCTCCTACACTCTTTTGCGTTACAAGTATTGTAGGCTTTCTGCTCGTTGGTTCCGCCGGTCACATAAATAGACCTTTGGGGTAAATCCGGGCGCTTCGGTCCGGCTATTAGTTGAGCTAACCGTTATAGATCAGCTCCAGAATTTCGGTTTGTCCGACCGCGTTCGGTCCGACCGTGAACACCGGCTCAAACCCGCTTGTATCCACTGCTGTGATTGTTTCCTGAACGAAGATGTTGGGCGAGATTTCGTCGCCGTCGTCATTTTTGGCTACAATTTGAAGTTTGTAGTTGCCGTCCTCAACCAGATTACCGTTGTCATCAAGGCCATCCCAGTTGAAGTCGTGAAAACCAAGGCCGGTTTCGCCGGTTTCGGAATAAACCAGATCGCCACTACTGTTGCGGACTTCCAGTGTTAGCACGTCGGTGACGGCTGTATTTTGATACTGCCATTTGATGCCAGTACCGTTGTGGTCACCGAGATCACGAATTGTTAGAGCGTCCGTGCCCAGATAGCTGGCTGAACTGGCCAGGTTTTGTAGTCGTGACAAGTTGGCAAGCAGCTCAAGGTTTTGGTTCTGCTGAATTTGCTGCTCGACACCAGTGAAAGACACCAGCTGTTGGGTAAACTCGCCGCTGTCCATTGGGTCAAGCGGATCCTGGTTTTGAAGTTGTGTGGTCAGAAGAACCAGAAAGTCATCAAAGTCTTCAGCCAGTTTCTTGCCATCCTGTGCGGCGGCGCCGTTTGCTGTGGCAGCTGTTACTGCATCAATCATAACTGTTTCCTTTATACCCGTACATCAAGGCCGGTTTCCGGCGTGACGTGGGCCAATATCTCATCAAGGTCAATTTCGATTTCGGTACCATCATCGGTCAAAATACCGTCGTCGTGCTCGGCGGATCGGCCTTCAATCTCTTCTTTCAGGCGGTCTTGCTGCAGTGCTTCGGCAAAAGCCTTGCCAGCACTTTCATGGCTGCCGCTGTCTAGCGAAAAGCTGATGCCGCCTTGCTCCGACTTGTGTCCACCTGCTTCGATGGCGCGCTCCAGGCCGCGCATTTCGCGTTGCAGTAGCTCAAGCGTTTCAGGTCGTTCCGCCATAATCTGTGATTTGACCAAACCGTTTTGACCAAATCGCAGTTTTACTGATACCCGGCCCAGTTCGGGCGGATCCATACGCATGGAAAATTCTTGTTCGCCAGCTTTAACAGCGCGGGTCATATTCAAATTCAATTGCTTGGTGACTTGCGCGCCGAGTGCGGCATTTGGCTGACCGCCGAGCATACTCATTCCAGACAATCCACCTTGGTTACCCATCAGGCCGCCAAGGCCGGTTGAAACAAGACTGGTCGCAAAACCATCTGGCCATCCTGTTACACGTTCCGGCGTGATCCACGGAGATGTCCAGTTCACACTTCCGCTAGTTGCTGAGGGTGCAGGGTTAAGCGCTGCAGTCACGGGCGCCGCAGCTTTTTTTGTTTTTGGAGCGTCACCGGTTAGATAGTCTGTTGTCTTGGCATCCCGTTTTACGGTGTTTTCAGCGCCGGAATTGGTCATTTGTGCCGACGCTGCTGCTACTGGAGCGCCATTCTGACCTTGGGCCTGGGCCTGAACTTGGGCTTGAGCAATTTGAGTTGCTTTTGAAGGCGATGCGGTTATTCCCATAGTGCCGGCTGCGGCCGGTGCTTTTTGGGCTACTGCCAGTATTTGACCGTCTGCTTCTAGCTTTGCATCAATATTCTGTTGTGATCCATGAGCGGGCAGGCCTGCAGCAGCGGCATTGGCTCTGGAAAGTACGTTTCCTCCTTCAAAAGCACTGGATTTGCCCCCTAGAAGGCCCAGTTGCTCGGATGACGCAGGAGAATTGCTCGTCAGTGAAGCAGCAGCTTCAGTGGATGTCAGTGTGGGTGCCGCTGATGTGCCCGCAAGTGGTCCAGTTGTTGGCTCAGTGGTTTGCTGCGCGCCGGGCGCACCTGTCACCAGTGTTGAGTTCGGGCTATAAGTAACGCCAGTCGGCATCAATTGGTCGCTGGTCGCTGTAGCTGCTGGCAGCGTGGGGGTTTCGCTAAAGAGAAACTTCAAGTCAGATGCGGGTAAGAACTGACCGGGTACTGTGTGATTTTGCGCGCCCGCTATTGGACCAAGTGATAGGGCTCCAGTTGCGTTTGCGGAGTTGTCGATTGCTGGTGCGATGGAAAGCGATGCAAAGTTCGCAGGGGCAGCAGACTGTAACGCCTCTAGGTCACTTGCTGACAGGGCGGCCGGTGCAGCAGAGTGATAGTTAACCGCCAGCGAAAAGACTTCGGCGGCGTCAGGTGTTATTTGCCCGTTGGCCGCGGCACCATCAGTTATAAGTGCCTTTAGCGTCAACGAATTGGCAGGCAGGTTCTGAATGACAAGATCGGCTTGTGCAGCAGCAGATGGGTCCACTGCAAAAGCAGCGTCTGTTGGAACGCCGTGGACTAATTGCGTGCGCGCCTTGGCCATGTCAGTGAAGGCCGTACTTGCTACTGCGCCGGAAGCTAGGTCGCCGTTTTCAACATAGCCGCTAAACTGGGCGACTAAAGCGGCGTCAACATCGCTCGCTGTGCTTTGAAGGGCAGCCAGCGAGGCGGCAGAGTCGGTAGGTGCGGCTCCAAAAGCCTGCATCATTTGTATCGGTGGGTTCTCGACAGGGTTCATCTATAGTTACTTACAGGTTCGATGTTCCGCCATTTCTGTGGCTCGCCATTCGTGTGGTTCAGTAATAAGCAAAGCGCGGGCCAGTTTTCCAAATTGGTTAAAAGCGGCGTATAGCAAGGCCTTCAAATGACAGTGCCAGATTCCAAATTTGTTAAAGGGAGATTCTTGCCGGATAAAAATACCCTGTGTGGCTCAGGTCGGAATCCCTTGCCTCAAGGCTCTATCGGTCTTATATGCCTGTCAAACATCTAGTGTTCCGGTGCTAGATACATAGAAAGACCGTCGCCATGACAACAGCTTTGAACAGTTTAGGCTTCAACCGCACACCCGCAGAAACGCGGGTTGTTGTAGCCATGTCCGGCGGCGTTGACAGCTCTGTTACAGCGGCTCTGTTAAAAGAACAGGGTTACGACGTGGTTGGCATTACTTTGCAATTGTATGATCACGGTGTCGCGGTTCAGAAAAAAGGTTCTTGTTGTGCGGGGCAGGATATTCACGATGCTCGCCGTGTGGCGGAAGAGCTGGATATACCGCATTATGTGCTTGATTATGAAAGTCGCTTTAAAGAACAGGTAATGGAAGATTTCGCAGATAGTTATATTAAGGGCGAAACTCCGATCCCGTGCGTGCGCTGTAACCAAACCGTGAAATTTAAAGACCTGCTGGCAACAGCACAGGACCTAGGCGCGGACTGTATGGCAACCGGCCATTATGTACAGCGGGTTGTCGGTGACAACGGTAAGGCACATTTGCTGCGCGGTGTGGATGACGGCAAAGACCAAAGCTACTTCCTGTTTGCCAGTACTCAGGAACAAATAGACTTTCTGCGCTTTCCCCTTGGCGGAATGGATAAAGCCGAGACTCGCACCCATGCGGAACGTTTTGGTTTGGCCATTGCAGACAAGCCGGACAGTCAGGACATATGCTTCGTGCCAGAAGGTGGTTATGTAAGTGTGATTGAACGCCTGCGTCCCGGCGCGATGGAGCCGGGTGATATCGTCGATATCGACGGCAACGTTCTCGGCGAGCATAAAGGTATTGTGCGCTACACCATCGGTCAGCGCCGCGGCATTGGCATCGGCGGCACTGAAGAGCCTTTGTATGTGCTTAAGCTGGACCCAGCGCGAAGGCGAGTGGTTGTTGGGCCCAAAGAAGCCCTTCAAACCAGCGAAATTATGGTTAAGGAAGTTAGCTGGATCGGCGAGGATATTCCCGAAGACGGCTTACTTGTAATTGCTAAAATTCGCTCAACCCGGCCTGGCGTCTCTGCAAAGCTTTACGCGGGCGAGGAGGGCACAGCGAGGATTGTATTGCTAGAGCCAGAATCCGGCGTATCGGCGGGGCAGGCCGCCGTGTTTTATCACGATGACCGCGTGCTTGGTGGTGGCTGGATCAGCGGTGCTATCAGCGCCGATCCTCGGCTTGCTGTGGCCTAACGGATCAATTCGCCGCCTTTAATCACAGGTTTTACCCGACGCATGTCGGCGAGATTGGCCAGAGGGTCACCGTCAACGATAATGATGTCGGCGAACTTTCCGGCTTCCAGTGTGCCGATGGTGTCCTGTTGTTGCATAACAATGGAATTGGTGTGGGTTGCTGCGACAATCACTTCCATGTTGCTCATGCCTGCCTCTACCTGCAATAGCACCATCTCTTTCCACATGGCATCGTGGTGAGGGTTGGCGCGGGTGCCTGAATCGGTTGAAACGGTGAAAATAGCACCAGCGTCTTTTAGCTGCCGTAGTTTCGACATGCGTCCGGCGCGGTCCTTATTGGCTTTGTCATACAGTGGGTGCTTGCTTAGGTCAGTGGCTCGGTATGACTTGCGCACATCAGCGTAAATATCGGTGGGCAAATCGCGTACCCACCGCGGATCGTCAGTTAACTCCGGATTTTCGATAATCTGCCGCAGTCCGTCGCGGGCGATGATGGTGGCGGCCATGGCAACCTTTTGGTCGACAATCATATGCACAATATTATCGTCGTAGGTCATCGCTTCAAATTCGCCGATATGTTCGATGGTGTCATACGCGCCGATGCCTGCTTTCAGTGCAGTGCGGATCGCGTCGGCCGCATAAATGTGCGAAGCAACGCGTAATCCGAGCTTATGGCTTTCATCATAAATGGCAGCCAACTCTGCCTCAGACAGGTTTTCGTCCTGGGTTTTGATCACATCGGCGCCCATTTCGGCCAGTTGGCGTACTTTTTCGCGCGCATCACCTGGGTTTTTCACCACCCAGGTGTCCTTATAGTTGTCGGAGACAAAGGCGGTGGCAGTTTTGCGCAAGAAAGGCCCGGCGATGAAGGTGCGCGGACCTGGCAGCAGGCCAGAATTAATTTGTTCCTTAAGCCAGAAGATGTTGCTGACATCTGCGCCCAGATCGCGGGCGCTGGTGACGCCAGCCATCAACATGGCTTTGGCGGCGGCGGGCATAATGTCTGTTCTCATACGGTCTTCATAGGTGCCGAACCAATGGCCATAATCACTGTGGCCCAGAATATCAAAATGCACATGAATATCGATCAAGCCTGGCATAACAGTCATGCCATTGGTGTCTATGACCTTTGTACCGTCCGGAATCGGTGTGTCGCCCTCGGAGCCTACCGCGATGATCCGATCATCTTGCATGATAATTACACCGTCGACGATTGGCTCGCCGCCGTGCCCATCAATGATCCGGCCGCCTTTTAAAGCAATAATGTCTTGACCAATCACGGGAATGGAAAAAAGACAAAGAATAAGAAACCGCGCAAAAAACCTGACCACAAAATCCCCCTTTTGATTAAGCTGAAAACAGGGTTTTGTTATTATCATGGATTATGTCGGTTCAGAAGGCTGCTAACAAAAAGCCCACTATTTATTGAATGAGGAGGGCAATTCTTCGGCAGCTACCCGCTCAAACTCTGCGGTGCGGCCAAATAAAGACACGCCGACATAGCCGCGCATCTTGAGGATGTTACCGCCTTTCGCCAGTGAGAGTTTAGCATCGTAAGTTTTGCCGTTTTTAGGGTCGTAAACTTTGCCATCTTTCCAGCGATTCTTCTTAGGGACATAACTAAAACCCCATAAGAAGGTTATACCAGACAGACTACGATCCCTGAGTGTTGGGTCTGGGTTGTTCCGGTCAGTGTCCGGCTTTTTGCCCCAACGCGTGATGCCAACAATACTGTCGTCAACGGCCTTGAGTTCTACGATGCCGGTCCGGTCTTCGTTCCACCACAGACCGTAGTAATCGGTCTGCGACTGTGCCGCCGCCGAAATTGTGCCGACGAGCAGCAGCACAAATGAGATCAATAGTTGTCGCGTGGAATTAATAGACCGGTTCATACATCAACTCCTCTGTATGGGCTTTAAGATCAGTGGGTTTTTCTTTGGTTGCAAGGCCGCTGGCAAAAGCTTCTTTGGCAACCTCTACTGCAATGGCTAGCGAAACCGCGCGGATGTCGGTCAGCGGCGGATAAAGTGCCCCGGCGGCGAGGTCATCTTCGCTTACCATGTCAGCCAACGTGCGCGCGGCGACCATAAACATGGCGTCTGTTATGCGTGTAGCGCCGCTGGCGATTACGCCCAGTCCGATGCCAGGGAATATATAGGCATTGTTGCCTTGGCCGGGCCTGTGAGTGCGGCCACCATAGTCAACCGGTGCAAATGGGCTGCCGCTGGAAAAGAAGGCGCGCCCGTCTGACCATGCGTATGCTTGCTCTGCCGTACATACTGCCCGTGATGTGGGGTTCGACAGTGCGAAAATCGCAGGGTGTATATTCACCT
>JAALKD010000136.1 GCA_011088215.1 Sphingomonadales bacterium
AAAGCCATGCAGCGAAATTTTGGCCTGACCCAGCAAGACAGCCAAAACTCGGAGTTCGGCTTGCCGGCCTTCGCCGCCAACAGCGGCGTTTCTGAAATTTCAGCCAATGTTATCGGGGCTTACCGTCTCAATGACCGGGTATGCGTACTCAGCCTGTTGTCGGTTGGCCACTTGCTCGGCGATGCGGCCGATAGCCCTCTGGTTGAAGGCGACAACGGCTCACCGCTTCAGGTTATTTTCGGTGTTGGTTTCACCACACAGTTTTAGAACAAACCCGCTATAACCAGCTGGAAAAGTCTTCCAACGGCTTCTTGTCAATATCAGGCACCACCACCTTGTCAGCCGGATAACCGGCCACCACCAACATGGTTGCATGCTCATTCTTGGGTCGACCGCACACCTTGTTTAGAAAACCCATGGGCGAAGGTGTGTGCGTGAGCGTTGCTAGCCCGGCGTTATGCAACGCAGCGATCAAGAAACCCGCCGCTAACCCGGCGCTTTCAGGCACATAATAATTCTTGGCTTTTTCGCCGGTTTCCGGATCCAGCTCGTAGGCCTGTTTGAACACTGCGATCAACCAGGGCGCAATTTCCAAAAACGGCTTATGTTCGTTCGTGCCAAATGGCACCAAATCTTCGAGCCAATCATCCGAAGCCTTCCCACCGTAAAAAGCACGTTCTTCCTCTTCCACCTGATCTCGCACCCGCTTTTTCAAAGTAGGATTCGAGATCGCCGCAAAATGCCAAGGCTGTTTGTTGGCGCCCGACGGAGCGCGGCCGGCCGTTAGAATAGCATTTTCGATCACTTCGCGCGGAACTGGGCGATCAGAAAATTCACGCACGGAACGCCGGCGTTTCATCAAATCCAGAAACGCATCTGAACGCTCAACCATTTCGCCGGGTTCGCGCACGACGAAATCGGAGTGTTCAATAAATTTCGGTTCATTCATCAGCTGCCCCCTATTGCCGCTAGCGAATTGCCATATGGCTTTTTTACCAGTGATAAGGCTTAATAAGCGACCAGACGGGGGTTAGGCAATCAGGAAAAAGGCTAATATTATTTTTAGCGCGCTAAAATCAGCTCTTATTTTTACCGCAGGGCAATTGCTCGGCCCGCTTTGCCTGGCTGTTGCTATTGGCTTGCCATCAGTGCCATCAGCCGCGCAGGGTGTTGTTGTTAATCCTGATATCGTCATGCCGAAGCTGCAAACTGGTATCGAGTCCGTACCGGTTTTTTACCTCAATGGCGGCGGCATGACATGGTCAGACTTAACGCAAGGCGATAAAGTCGATGTTGGCGCATTTCAAAAAACAATACTGGCGCTTGCGGCGCTGAGGCTGGCTGATAATGGAACATTAGCCCTCGATACTTCAGTGTCCTCGCTAGTGCCTGACATCGTACCGCACGAACCATTCAAAGCGCCCATCACAATTAAACATTTATTGCAGGAAACCGCTGGATTTGCCTCACCTCCTGAAAGTCTTGAGCCAATATTACTCGGCAAATCAACCGACCATCATCAACTAACCAAATTTTCCATTATTATGCGCAGTCCGGGTCAAGTCAGTAGCCACGATCCGGTGGGGTGGGCCATCTTGATTGCCATGCTGGAAAAAACAGCAGGTTCGCCGATTGAGGCCATCATCCAACAACAGGTGCTGTCGCCACTATACGGCGGGGCTGACTATATGACGATTAAACATCAAACGTTGGGTGGGCAGGCAATGCCCCTTGATATTGAGATAACTGGGCCAGTTCTATCATCCATCACCAAACTATTGGTCTGGAATATTGATAAGGGCGGCGAACTATTTTTAGCCTATCAGACCTACCAGGATTTAATACAGGGTCGCAACGGACACCAATTACATCCCAGTGACCGAATCGCCTCATACGGAATTCAAATCCACAAAAACAAGTCTCACTATTGGTTGGAACCGTTGAATGCTGGCGATCATTCAAGCCTCGATTTTCTGGCCTTTCCAGCCCAAGGCGCTGTTTTTGGCGCAGCACCCACTGGAGCCATGCCCGTAAGGCCGAGCTTGCGTGAAAATGCCCTGGAATTGGCCCGTGAATTTTTCCCGCCGCGCCCTCAAACCACAACCGACGGCCAAAAACTTGTGCGCCCCAGCAAGTTGGAGGGGCGATATATACCTGCCATCCAGTCGCCAGCGGGATTATCAGAACGCCTCGCTATCATGCAATCAGACTGGCTGAGCGTATTCAGCGACGGCAAAGGCGGGTTGCTGGTAAAGCGGCGCGATGAGGCCGCGATACCCTACCGCGAGACCGTGCCCTACGCCTACTCCGGAACGGCGGCAACTATGTTTAGCCCCGGCCTTATATTCAGTCCCTATAGGCTGGGTGGCTATGTGGCTCTCAAAGGCGCGAATGGGGAGAGACAGCTGTATCGGCGCGTTGACAGTCTGGGCAGGGCAGCAAAGCTCGCTGCCCTTATGCCTTGGGCGTTGCTGGTTATCGCCAGCGCGGGCTTTTATGCTTTTCGCCAACCTGCAAAGCCATGGCGAAACATGGGTCTGTTTGCACTTGCTGGTGCTGCGTTGGTCGGCACTGGCCTCTACCTTGAGCTTAATAGCTGGGCATCTGTGCTGTATGCGCAAGACCAACCCGCACTGATAATCCTCTGGCGCACGGGACTAAATGTTGGTTTGATGCTGCTGTTGGCGCTGCCGATGTTTGTGGTTTCATTCTCGCGCAATAAAACCATTCCGACCGGCGGACTGAAGGTTATGGTAGCACCGCATTTAGCCTTGGTTACGGCCGCAGCGCTGATGGTGTTTTTAACGCTGGTGATGTGGGGCGTTGCAGGTACCTTCGCCCCCTACTGACCACCAAACCCTATATCGCTGATTTCGGACTTGGATGTACGGAGGGGATTGGTCCGCTCGGTTCGGTATGCTAGCAAGCCAAACACCGACCTCAAGGGATAGTTCCATGGAAAACTTTAACCTTTCAAACGATCACATCCACAAACAGCTTAGCGAATTGGCCGCAACTGACGAGCACATCAAAGCAGCGCTTGAGCTGGTTGGATTCCCGGCCGAGCGGGTGAATGAGCAGTCATTCGCGGTGTTTCTGCGTGTAATTGTCGGGCAGCAGCTTTCGGTTAAGGCGGCGACGACGATTTTCGGGCGGGTAATTGATTTGGTCGGCGAAGAGCCTGAGCCCAGCTCTTTTTCGGCTCTCAATGACGACCAGTTGCGCGCTGCGGGCTTGTCGAGACCGAAAGTAAATTATGTGCGCTCGCTGTGTCAGACCATGACCGACGGCACATTAGATATATCAGCGTTACCCAGCCAATCCGACGAGGAGGCAATAGCCTCAATCGTTGCTGTGAAGGGCCTGGGGGTATGGAGCGCGCATATCTATCTGATGTTTTCGCTCGGACGGCCCAACATTTGGCCCATCGGCGATCTTGCAGTACGGGTCGGTGCTGGCAAAATCCTGGGGCTGGAAGACCGGCCAACTGAAAAACAAGCGCAGGAAATCGGCGAGCGTTGGCACCCTTATCGTAGTGCAGTTGCATTACTTGCTTGGCACTATTACTCAAACGCGCCATTCTAGGGCGGCACTCGAGAGCCAAATCAAAAGCGGAGACTATCATGACCGAATTTCTCAAAGTAACTGACGGCCTGTCAGTAGCTTCTCA
>JAALKD010000137.1 GCA_011088215.1 Sphingomonadales bacterium
GTCGGGCAGGCGCAGGTTGACCGGGTTTTGGGCACTTTTATTCTCGCTCATGATATCCTCATCTCAGACATTAAATTAACTGGAACACGCGGGTTAGCGGCTGCCTTGGCCCAAGTCAAGCAAAGGCTAGGCTTTTCAGCTATTGAGGCGTGAATTCGGGCCTGCTAGGGTCACTGCAATGTCACAATAGGACAATGTGTAAAATTGGGGATCAGGCACATGCCGCAACCTTCTTTTCTGGAAAGCAATCACGGCACCCGAATTGCCTACCACAAAATCGAAGGCATTAGCCCCGGCGTGGTGTTCCTCGGCGGATTTATGAGCGATATGGAAGGCGGCAAGGCGCTGGAACTTGAAGCATATTGCCGCCGCGTGGGTCGCGCCTTTGTACGTTTTGACTATCAGGGTCATGGTCAGTCGTCGGGTCAGTTCGCTGATGGCACCATCGGTCTGTGGCTGAAGGATGCGCTTGCGGTGATCGACCAATTAACGCAAGGCCCGCAAATATTGGTGGGTTCGTCCATGGGCGGCTGGATTGCGCTCTTGGCGGCCAAGGCCCGAAAGGCGAGGGTGAAAGGGCTGGTTGGTATCGCCGCTGCGCCTGATTTTACCGTGCGCCACTGGGCCGAGCTATCAGCGGAGGACCAGCAAACTATCATGCGCGACGGTAAGTTAGAAGTTTACTCGGACTATGGCCCTGACCCTTATGTGTTTACTCGCGCGTTGTTTGAGGATGGTTGGCAAAACCGGGTTAACCATGGCCCTATACATTTGGATATTCCGGTGCGGCTTATCCAGGGCATGGCTGACCCGGACGTGCCGTGGCAAACGGCGACGGAAATTGCTGGTAACCTGACGGGCGACGACACAGAGATTATTCTGGTGCCGGACGGCGACCACCGACTATCAGAGCCAAACGACCTGAAACGATTGGTGCGTGTTGTAAATCAATTGACGAGGCAGATCTGATGGCGGGTAAATATTCAAAACTGAATCGCACAGATATTTTTAACTTGTTTGATATTCTGGCGACAGATGCCCCCAATCCAGAGGGCGAACTGGAATATGTCAACGCCTTTACTCTGTTGGTGGCGGTGGTGCTGTCGGCGCAGGCCACTGATGTGGGCGTAAACAAAGCTACGAAACCCCTGTGGCCCATCGCTGATACGCCTGAGAAGATGCTCGCGCTGGGCCTCGACGGAGTGAAGGAGCACATTAAAACCATTGGGCTTTTTAATACCAAAGCCAAGAATGTCATTAAGCTGTGCAAGGACCTGATCGAGAAATTCGGTAGCCAAGTGCCGGAAACACAGGAAGAACTCGAATCGCTCGCGGGTGTGGGCCGTAAAACCGCCCTTGTGGTGCGCAACATTGCCTTTGGGCATCCCACATGCGCAGTGGACACGCATATTTTCCGAGTATCCAACCGCACAGGCCTCGCGCCGGGCAAAAATGTGTTGAAAGTAGAACGCGCGCTGGAAAAGGTGATCCCCGAACCGTTCCAGATGAACGCACACCATTGGCTGATCCTACATGGTCGGTACATTTGCAAAGCCCGCAAGCCCGAGTGCGGCAAATGCAAGATTATCGACATTTGCAAGTTCAGGGAGAAGACGGTTTAGGCATTTTCAGTTCTCTAACTGTTGCGCAAAAACCATAACCTTGGTTTATCGCCCTCCGTCAAATCACCCTGCCTTACTCTCGGCAAGGTTTCGCCGCTTTGCGCTCCAATTCTGACCCTGTCGAACGCATTCATTGCTCGAGAGGTATCCCCTCATATGTTTGTGTTCGTCTGGTGGGGTTGTTGAGGTCAACCTGTCACCGGTCACTAACGGCAAACAGAAAACAGCTCTGCTTTTTTGATTATTTAACTTAGTGGAGGAGTATACGATGAACCAAAGAAACATGATTTTAATCAGCTCGGTACTATCCCTGACCGTTGGCCTTACTGGCGCGGCGTTAGCCCAGGACGATACCGAAACAAAAAAGAAAAAAATGCTTACCGATCCGATGACACGGGCGGAACTGCAGTGCGTAAAGTTGCGGGCCGATGCTGCGAACGGTACTGCTGACGAGAAAAAAATTGCCGAAATGAAATGCGCACAGGCAATCGACTACGCCAAGGAAATGATGGCTAAAAAGGCCAAAAACAAGCCCAAGCCCATTCCTGAGTCGGACCCGAATAGCTAATTCAGTTACGCGTGTATTTACTATGGCAAAAATAATGAAACGGGGGCTTCGGCCCCCTTTTTTGGTATTATTCCATTAAAGAAACGGCGAAATAATCCTGATCGTCGGTCCATGTTTCTTTGAATGTCCAGCCTGCTTCAGCGGCCAGTTCCCGGAAACCCTCCATTTTGAATTTGCGCGAGTTTTCCGTGTGGATGGTCTCGCCCGCCTTGAAGCTGAACGTGTCACCGTTCACGCCCACCGTCTGTTCGCGCCTACTGACCAGGTGCATTTCAATGCGGCCATCTTGTTCGTTCCAGCGTGCTTCATGGGTAAAGCCGTCTATATCAAAGCCGCCGTCCAGTTCGCGGTTTATACGCGCCAGTAAGTTTAGGTTGAAGGCCGCCGTTACCCCTGCCGCGTCATCGTAAGCAGGCACCAATATATCTTCGCTTTTAACCAGATCGAATCCGATCAGGAACTTGCCGTCTTCGCCCAAATCATTGTTATCCAGTGCGGCGCGCACTGAGCGTAGGAAAGTGATGATCTCATGGTCCAGTAGGTTGCCGATGGTCGAGCCCGGGAAAAACGCTAGCCGGTTACCTTCTGGTAACTGCATCGCAGCCATTTCTGCAGTTTGCATAAAATCACCAACTCGTGGAATAACCTCCAGCGACGGATAGGCTGCCGCCAGCGACGCCATAGAACTGGCGAGGAAGTCAGCCGAGATATCGATAGCCACATAACTTTTGGGTGCGACCAATGCATCCAGTAGTAGCCGGGTTTTGGTGCCGGCACCCGCGCCGAACTCAACTACGTGGGCTTGTTCGCCGATGGCGGCTGCCATGGCAGGCAGATGCTGCTTAAAAATACTGACCTCGGTGCGGGTGGGGTAATATTCCGGCAGGTCGGTGATGGCCTCAAAAAGCTCGGAACCGCGCTGGTCATAAAGCCAGCGGCAGGGCAGTGTCTTTTGGTCCTGCGACAGGCCAGCGACAACGTCGTTGTAGAAAGCTGTGCGTTGGTCTTCTGCGGATTCACTGTGGTTGTCGCCGCGCATCAGGTATCCTCCGCCAGCCTAAGGCCGGAAAATTGCCAGCGCTTTTCAGGTTGGAAAAAATTTCGGTAGCTGGCACGCAAGTGATTTTCGGGGCTGACGCAAGAGCCACCCTTCAACACCATCTGGCCGCTCATAAACTTGCCGTTATATTCACCGACCGCTCCGCTTGCAGCTTTAAAGCCGGGGTATGGGAGGAATGCGCTAGCGGTCCATTCCCACACATCGCCGAACATACCGGCTGGCCCACCGACTGCGGGGTCATTAGATTGTGGTTTTGGTCGAAAGCGTCCGCTGTCTGCAAAGTTCCCTTCAGCCTCTAGGCTGCTTGCCGCATGTTCCCACTCTGCCTCCGTGGGCAGGCGCTTGTCCGCCCAAGTAGCGAAGGCGTCGGCTTCAAAGTAGCTGACATGGGTCACCGGTGCG
>JAALKD010000064.1 GCA_011088215.1 Sphingomonadales bacterium
CACTCCTGGACTATTTGGAAGATACCCAAAAAGGCACGCTGCCCCGGCTTAATCCGCCAACAAGGTTGTCTTCGGACGGCTCGATGATGATTGATGCCGCCACTCGGCGCAGCCTGGAATTGGTACGCACACAAAACGGCGACAGTGAAGGCAGCCTGCTGGCAGTTATTGACCGCACTATCACCGGGGCAGGAGCACGGCTCTTGGCCAAACGTTTGTCTGCGCCGCTGACTGATCCGGTACGGATCAGTGAACGGCTGGACTGTGTTTCCTTTTTTGCCGACGCGCCCACGCTACGCAGCGAGCTTCGGTTAGTGCTCAAATCAACCCCGGACATGGACAGGGCTATGATGCGCCTTTCGATGGGGCGCGGAGGTCCGCGAGACATTTCAGCTATTCTATTCGGCCTCCGGGCATCTGCTGCGGCAAAAGCACTGCTTCTGGCGCAGTCCCACGCGCTGGACGAAACACCCATGCGCATTGAAGATGCGGTTACCGACCTGGGCGACCACGCAGAATTAGTGACTGAACTTGAAAAAGCGCTAGTAGACGAACCGCCTATGCTGACTCGCGACGGTGGTTTCATCCGCGAAAAATATAATGAAGCACTGGACGAGTTTCGGGTGTTACGCGATCAAAGCCGGCGGTTGATCGCGGCGCTGGAGGGCGAGTATCAGGCGCTCACCGAAATCAATACACTGAAAATCAAACACAACAACGTGCTTGGTTATCATGTGGATCTAAACGCCAAACATGCAGAAAAAATGATGTCTGCACCGCTAAATGAAACCTTCATCCACCGCCAAACACTGGCAAATGTGGTGCGATTTTCCTCGGCTGAACTATCGCGGTTGGCGGGCAAAATATCCGAAGCAGGTGACCGCGCATTGGCGCTGGAGCAAGATCTGTTTGCGAGCCTGAGCGCGCTCGTTCTCGATCAAGCGGGCCCGGTCTCGCTGGCAGCAGACGCCCTGGCCATGCTGGATGCCACATCTGCGCTGGCGGTTCTCGCAGAAGAGAGCAATCTGATTCGCCCGGACGTTGACGACAGCCACAGCTTCGATGTGGTCGGCGGCAGACATCTTGTGGTCGAGGCAGCACTGGCGCGCTCGAGCAATGCCGGTTTCATTGCCAACGACTGTGCCTTGAACCCTGATGATCGCCTATGGCTTTTAACCGGGCCCAACATGGCCGGTAAAAGCACGTTTCTGCGCCAAAATGCCTTGATCGCAATTCTGGCGCAGATGGGCAGTTATGTGCCAGCGGCACAAGCCCACATCGGCGTGGTAGACCGCCTGTTCAGCCGGGTCGGGGCGTCTGACGATCTGGCTCACGGTCGTTCCACCTTCATGGTAGAGATGGTGGAAACTGCGGCGATTCTAAATCAGGCGGGCCCGCGTTCAATGGTTATCCTTGACGAAATCGGGCGCGGCACGGCCACTTACGACGGTCTATCTATCGCTTGGGCAGCAGTAGAGCATCTGCATAATATCAACCAGTCACGCGCCTTGTTCGCCACTCACTACCACGAACTAACGGCGCTGAAAGAAACGTTGGAAGCTGTATCATTGCGTTCGATGAAAGTGCGGGAATGGAAGGGCGAAGTTATCTTCCTGCATGAAGTGGCCGCTGGGGCGGCAGACCGGTCATACGGCATTCAGGTGGCAAAACTCGCCGGGCTGCCAGCGGCGGTTGTCGCGCGGGCCCGTCAAGTGCTTGACCACCTTGAAACATCCGACAAAGGCAGCGGGGCAGAACGACTGGTGCACGACCTGCCCTTGTTCCAAAACAGTGGTGGCAGCCAGCCTGAACAATTCGACAGCACCACCACCGAACTGGAAGAAAAGCTGGAGACAATTAACCCTGACACATTAACGCCGAAAGAAGCGCTTGACCTGCTGTACCAGCTAAAAGACCTTCAATCAGAACAATGACATATTGCTTCGATAACATGAGCACTGCAATCAACCATCCACCGGAAAAGCCTGCACGCACATGAAACCAATCCGACATAGACGGGCACTGATTAACCGCAAGGAATTGACCGCTGCGCTTGAGGAGATGGCCGCAACTGTGCCGGAGAGCGACTGGCAACCACATCTCGTGGGCCTCCTCAAAAATGCTCACCAAACAGGTTGGGGCGAAGTGAAGCGGCGGTTTTTTGACGAGGCCGACAAAGGAGCCACCTCCGCCAGAGCGCTGAGTTACGTTTTGGACCAGCTGATGCGCGTACTCTATGATTTTGTCACCGAGCATGTCTATCCGCTGGCCAACCCGACAGCTGGAGAACGACTCTGTTTGGTGGCAACTGGTGGTTACGGTCGCGGGGAACTGGCACCTTACTCTGACATTGACCTGTTGTTTCTCATTCCCTACAAGGCCACGCCTTGGGCGGAAAATGTCGCCGAATATATGCTTTATGTTCTGTGGGATCTGGGCCTTAAAGTTGGCCACGCGACGCGAACCCCTGAAGAATGCGTGCGGCTTGCTAAAGAAGACCTGACCATTCGCACATCCTTATTGGAAGCACGCTACATCTGGGGAGAGCAAAAGCTGTTCCGGTTGGCCGCCACGCGGTTTGTTAAGCGCGTAGTGTCTGGCACCGGACCAGCGTTTGTTGCGCAAAAACTGGAAGAACGCGACAACAGGCACAAAAAAATGGGCGATAGCCGCTATGTGGTTGAGCCCAACATAAAAGACGGCAAAGGCGGCTTGCGCGACCTGCAAACCATGTGGTGGATTGCCCGCTATCTATACGGTGTTAACCGCGGCAACGTGATTAATGAAGATATCCTGACGGACGCTGAAAACCGCCAGTTTAACAAAGCCGAGAATTTCTTATGGACAGTGCGGGTTGCGCTGCATTTTCTGTCCGACCGGGCGGACGAACGGCTGACCTTTGACATGCAGCAGCGACTGGCCGGTATGCTGCAATATAAAGACAGGGCGGGCTCGTCAGGTGTTGAGCGTTTCATGAAGCATTATTTTCTGGTTGCTAAACAAGTGGGGGACCTGACGCGAATTTTTTGTGCGGTTCTGGAAGCGCGCCAGCAGAAAACATTTTTCTCACGGCTGCGGCGTACCAAAAAACTACAAGGCTTCGGCGTTCAGGCCGAACGGCTTGTTGCCTTAAACGAAGACGACTTTCGGCGTGACCCAGCGTTGATGGTTAAAATTTTTGCCGTCGCCGATAAACATGCCCTGGATATCCACCCCGATACACTGCGCATAATCAAACAAAGTCTGTCGCGCATGAATATAGCGGTACGTCGCAGCCGGGAAGCAAACCAGTATTTTCTCGATATTTTGACCTCACGCAACCAAGGCGAAGTTAACTTACGCAGAATGAATGAGGCCGGAGTGTTTGGTAGATTTTTGCCCGACTTCGGCCGTGTGGTGGCGCAGATGCAATATGACATGTATCACCATTATACAGTCGACGAGCACACCATAAGGGCCGTTGGGCTGGTAGCAAAAATTGAAGCCGGTGAACTGGAACAGGACCATCCACTGTCAACTGGTGTCATACAGGAGATATTGTCGCGCAATGTTCTCTATGTCGCGGTTTTACTGCACGATATAGCCAAAGGCCGCGGCGGCGATCATTCGGTTATTGGGGCAGAAGTGGCTGAACGGGTGTGCCCGCGGCTGGGCCTAAAACCATCAGAGACCGAAACCGTCGCCTGGTTGGTACGCTGGCACTTGTTGATGAGCAACACGGCCTTCAAACGCGACCTGACCGACCCAAAAACCATTCAGGACTTTTGCGACATTGTGAAAAGCCCGGAGAGACTACGTCTTCTGGTGGTGTTAACCGTTGTGGATATCCGAGCGGTTGGGCCCAGCATTTGGAATGGCTGGAAAGGCCAACTGCTGCGCGAGCTTTATTATGCCGCCGAAGAAGTACTGCGCGCGGGGCATGTAACCGTTGGACGCAACGACCGGGTAAAACGGAAAAAAGCCGCTTTCCAAGAGGCACTTACAGGGTGGTCCGCGACAGCAGTTAAAAAACATCTCACTCGCATGGGGGATGCTTACTGGATTGCCGAGGACAATGACACTCTGTTGCAAAATGCCCAGCTGATGAAGCGGGTCGATAAAACCGGAGACCTGATCGGTGTGGCGGCGAGGGTGGAAAAGTGGCAGGCGATGACCAATGTAGCGCTCCATACCCAGGATCACCCAGGGTTAATCGCTAGAGTTGTTGGTGCACTGGGTGTTGCTGGCGCCTCGATTTTGGGCGCTAAAATTCACACATCACGCGACGGCATGGCAATGGATAATTTCATCGTACAGGACATGGACGGCAATGCTTTCGATAGCCGCAGGCAACTGGACAAGCTTGAGGAAACAATTCTCAGCACACTTCAGGGGTCGGTACGGCCAAAAGAACGGCTCGGGAAAAAACGTATTTTCGGCGCAAAAGATGCCGCTTTTACCATCGAGCCGGTTGTGTTGCTGGACAACAAGGCCTCTGGTCGGTCCACAGTCATGGAGATAAATGCCAAAGACCGGCCCGGCTTGTTGTATGACCTGACCTACGCACTGTATGGGCTCAAGCTCTCAATCATCTCGGCCCATGTAGCAACTTACGGCGAACGAGCGGTCGATGTGTTTTACGTCACTGATCTTCTGGGTGGTAAAATCACCAACAAGGTCCGGCTTAGAAATGTCGAGACAAAATTGCTGAAGGCAGCGCGCGGCGAACCAATCTTCAGCAAAAAAGTCGAAGAAAAAAAGGATATGAACTCCACAGCAGGAACCGCAGCATGAGTTTGCTCAAGCGCATTTCAACAGTGGGTGGCTTCACACTTTTAAGCCGCATTTTCGGGCTGGCTCGCGACTTTCTGATGGCGCGCTATCTGGGTGCAGGCATGGCAGCAGATGCCTTTTTCATCGCGTTTAAACTGCCCAATTTTTTCCGCCGCCTGTTTGCCGAAGGCGCCTTTTCAGTTGGTTTTGTGCCGCTGTTTTCGCGCGCACTAGGCAAAGACATCACGACGGAAAGCCAAAAGGCCGCCGAAGCATTTGCCGGACGGGTTCTTGGTTGGCTACTACCAGTACTGGTGGTGCTGTTAGTCATAATGGAACTGTCGATGGTGCCGGTTATGCTGGGGTTAACCGGGGGATTTGATGCAGGGAGTGCAGATTCGGCGCAAAAGTTCGACCTGGTGGTGGAACTGGGGCGCTATACCTTTCCTTATCTTTTGTTGATCTCGTTGGTGTCCTTCTTCTCGGGCATGCTCAATGCTGTCGGTCGACTTTCCGCCGCCGCGTTTGCCCCGGTGCTGCTGAATATTTTGATGATCAGTGCTCTGCTGTTGTTTCACGAAAGTGATGCCCAGGCAGCGCGCTATCTGGCCGGCGCAGTGTCGGTGTCCGGCTTGGTGCAACTGGTTTGGCTCTATGCTGCCGCAAAGCGGGCCGGGCTGTCAGTTCGTTTGCCCCGACCTCGGCTGACCGACGATGTACGCGAATTGCTTCGCATCATGGCGCCAGCAGCGATCGGCGCAGGCGTTATGCAGATAAACCTGCTCGCCGACGTTGTGATCGCAGCGCGCATGTTGCCTGAGGGATCTGTGTCGTGGCTTTTTTATGCTGACCGGCTGGCGCAATTACCGCTCGGGGTCATTGGCATCGCCGTTGGCACAGTGTTGTTGCCGGGCATATCACGGCTGCTGGCCGCTAACGAGCAAGCAGCTGCAATGGCTCAGCAAAACCGGGCGCTGGAATTTTCACTGTTGATGACAATTCCGGCGGCAGCGGCGCTGGCTATTATTGCCGAGCCAATCATTGCCACCATATTTGAGCGCGGCGCCTTCGGAGTGGTCGATACTGGAGCCACCTCGATGGCGCTGTTCGCCTATGCTTTCGGCCTGCCCGCCTATGTTATCCAGAAGGCGTTAACACCAGCCTATTTCGCGCGCAGCGACACTCGCACACCGGTTATCTATGCCACTGTTTCGTTGGTGGTCAATCTGATCTTGAACCTGACTCTAATTCAGTATTTCGCCCACGTAGGGCTGGCGGCGGCAACCGCCATCGCCGCATGGCTTAATGTCGGGCTTCTGTATTGGGGTTTGCGGAACAGAGGCCATTTCCTCCTTGACCGCCGCACACTTGTGAGCTCCGCAAAATTTGTGCTCGCGAGTATTGTTATGGGCGTTGCGCTTTATTGGGGTGTAGGAAAAGTGGCATTTATTTTCGTTGAAGATAATTTCATGCGCATCGTGGGGCTCGCGGGCATTGTAATTACTGGCGCCGCTATCTATTTCGCTGTTGTTACGGCGCTGGGTGGTATCAGTGCTCGGGAAATCGCTCGGTCGTTGAAGAAATAATCCCGACCAGGGTATTTGACCTATCGGCTTGACCGGCGCAGCGCAGCTTGTCATAAGGCGCACCTGACCAACCTGAACGGAGACCTGCCTTGACCACCTCGCCGCAATCATCTGGCCGCGTTTTTTCTGGTGCACAGCCGTCCGGCAACATGCATCTGGGCAACTATCTGGGTGCCTTCAAAAACTGGGCACGGCTTCAGGACAGTTATGAAGCGCTTTACTGCGTTGTAGACATGCATGCGATAACCGTGTGGCAGGACCCTGTCGAGTTACAAAAACAAACTCGCGAAGCAGCTGCGGCCTATATGGCGTCGGGTGTCGATCCATCGCGTTCGATCCTATATAATCAAAGCAAGGTTGCCGGCCACGCCGAGCTGGCATGGATTTTCAATTGTATTGCCCGGCTTGGGTGGTTAAACCGCATGACCCAGTTTAAGGACAAAGCGGGGAAAAACCGCGAAAAAGCCTCTGTCGGTCTGTATATATATCCCAACCTGATGGCCGCTGATATTTTGCTTTACAAAGCGACGCATGTGCCAGTGGGCCAGGACCAGAAACAGCACCTGGAGCTAACCCGCGACATCGCGCAGAAATTCAACAGCGACTATAGCGCGGAAGTATTTCCGATGACCGAACCGGTGATTATGGGCGAGGGTGCGCGAGTGATGAGTCTGCGCGACGGCAACAAGAAAATGTCCAAGTCTGATCCGTCTGACATGAGCCGAATCAACCTGAATGACAATACCGACACACTGGCAGCGAAAATTCGGAAGGCCCGCACGGACGCAGAGCCAATGCCTAGCGACGCTTCTGGACTAGAAGGTCGTGCTGAAGCCGCTAATCTTGTCGGGATTTACGCTGCTTTGACAGACCAAAGCCGCGACAGCGTATGCGCCGAACATGAAGGGCAAGGGTTCGCTGAGTTCAAAAAGTCACTTACCGATGTCGTTACCGCCAAACTAGCACCCATTACCGAAGAAATGGCGCGGCTGCAAAAAGAGCCAGACTATATCGATAGCGTTCTGGCCGACGGCGCTGAGCGTGCATCGGCATTGGCTGAACCAGTACTGGCAGAAGTTAAGCGTGCAGTCGGCTATCTATAAAACCGGAAATTTGCCATAAGCCATCAGACCAGCAGCTGTTCAGTTGCGGTTCATATTTGCTTGGTTATTATCCGTCACTGCTGTTTGAGTAAACGGCAATAATGTGACTTGATTTGCGCGCCCAAATTTGAACCACCAACTATTTTGTGGTCGCCTAATCAGTTTCTTGTTCATAGTATAGCCCGGCGCAGGCGGGCTTACGTCTGCAATATAAGGATTTAGGATGGCCCAACAAATTTTCCGAACTGCGTCCATTGTGATTGTCGCGCTTGCCCTGTCAGCGTGCGCGAGCACATTTAGAAGTAACGTAACCAGCTTCCATACCACTACGCCGGCAGCTGGCGCCAAAGTAGTGCTGGTGCCGATCGATGAAGCACGCCAAGACAGCCTAGAATATAGACAGTACGCCAGCGCTATCCAGGGCGTTTTGGAGCGCAGCGGTTTTGTTGGTGCACGCGAAAACACGCCTGACTATGTCATTGGCTTTGATGTCGCGGTTAATGACGGTAGGGAAAAAATTCGTGCCTTCCCCGGCGGCTTTGGTGTCACAAACCGATATTGGCACAGCGGCTATGCCTGGGGTGGATGGTGGAATCCAAATTACCCGTTCGGTGGCGGTTTCGGCGCGGGTTACGGCGGTAGCGACATAACTGCACGCACAGTTTATCTCGCCGAACTGCGCATAGAGATCCGAGAGCCAGACGGCACCATGATCTTTGAAGCAACTGCGGAAACCGAATCGCGGAGCCGCAGCCTGCCAGAGCTGGTACCTTTGCTCGCTGCAGCATTGTTTGAAGAGTTTCCTGGTGAAAACGGCAAAATGCGGCGTGTTCGGCTGGACTTGGACGCCAAATAACCGGTTAACGCAAGCAAGCTTCTTTTTAAGTTTTCGAAATAATAAGAGCGGTCACATGTGGCCGCTTTTTTTACTTGTAACGCCTGATGTCTCACTGACCCACCTCTTGACATTCATACAATTGCTATTACTTTTAAAAACAAAGTTCTTTGTAATAACCGAAAGGCTTGAAGATGAACGAGCTTCAAGAAAGGTCTGCAACCAACGATTTGGCTATGATCCGCACCATGATGGAAGCGGGCCGCCAACGGGCCGCCTTTGACGCTACCCATCTGATTATTTGGGGTGCGGTTTTGACCGCCGCCTATTTTGGCCAGTATCTGTTGGTATATGGTTACATCCCCGGCAACACGCTGTTTGTGTGGTTGCCGTTGGGCATAATCGGTACTTTTTTATCAGTTCGTCATGACCGAAATCGTTGCCAGCTAAGCGACGCCAACATTGCGGTCAAGGCCTACTCGGGGGCCTGGTCGGCGGTTGGCATCACTATGATTTTACATTTCGGCGTTGCGATGGCCAGCGATGCACTGGACCCAAAGGTTATCACGGTTTTGGCCTGCGGCGTTATCGCTGCCGCATTTTATGTTATTTCTCTCGCGACAGAAGTAAAACTGTTGCGCCTGGTGGCTGCGGGCTGGTGGATCATTATGATTTACACCACCGCTTTAAAGCAATTCGATGCAGAAATGTTGCTGGTGCTGGCAGGAGCTAGCGCGCTTTTGATAACCCTGCCGGGTCAGCTGATGAAACGGCTTGCCAAGACCAATCCCGATGAGGGCGAAAAAGCAGAGATATAAGCGATGAGTTATGACTACCGCGCCATCGACGATGTTATCCATTCCCGGGTGCGCCTGGCGATCATGGCTTATCTGGCCACCGCACGAGACGCTGACTTTGTCGAATTGAAAAAAGCGCTGAAAGTTACAGACGGTAACCTGAGCACCCACCTGAGCAAACTGGAAGAAAAATCATACATATCCATCGACAAACAATTTGTTGACCGAAAACCACAGACCCGAGTGGCCATAACCAAAGTGGGTGACGCCGCTTTCTCGGCTTATGTGGAAGACCTTGCGGCCATGTTAGGTCCAAAAAAACAATAAACCCGAGTTACGACAGCGAGAGACACAATGCATAATCTGTTTGCCGCCCTTCATATCATAGGGGCCCTTTCGGCCTATCTATTTGCTTTTCTTTTGTTCACTCAGCGAGTGGCCAGCACAAGACACCGCATTTTTTGTATCGGCTACGCAGTTGCCATGCTCACCGCCGCTTTGTCGGGCTTCGGCATCTATAACTGGGGCCACCCATCAGTTTTTCATGTGTTCTCTGTGATCACATTGGTGTCAATATCGCGCGGCTGGTACGCGGTTCACCAATACCGTCAGTCACGCGACCGCGGCCATTTAATGAATCATTATTTCAACATGGCCTATAGTTTTATGGGGATTAACCTGGCAGCAATCGCGCAATTGATGCGGGCTTTTTCATACGACAGCACAGCCCAGTATCTCACCATTTTAGGGATTGCCTATCTGGTTGCGATCACCGTTGCCAACCGGCTCATTCAAAAGGTCTACTTCCAGCGCTTTTCCGGCTGGTTCTTCGCCAAACCAGCGGAATAAATTGCTTACAATTGCGGGACGCACAAAAAAGGGGTACCAAACGCCCCTTTTGCCCTCTCAGATTTCTCTACAGACTGGCGTAAACAAACCCAATAAATGCCTTCGGCCATTCGCCGCCAAATCCGCCGTTGTCCGCGACAAACTCTTCGACCGGGTTGGCCGCCTGAACTTCTTCAAGAGTTTTGCCATCGGCCTTCATTTCGGCAACACGCTCTCGCACCACGACAAGCATGTCCCGGTAGGCCGTAAGTCCCGCTTTATCGGTAACTGGGCCATGGCCCGGGATAATACGTGTTTCGTCATTAACCATCGACAACACTTTGCTCGCCGCAGCAATAACACCGTCAACGGAGCCGCCGTTGCCTACATCAATGAACGGAAAGCTACCCTTAAAAAAGGTGTCGCCCATATGCACTACATTTGAGCCTTCAAAATGCACAATGCTGTCACCGTCAGTGTGCGCATTGGATACATGGTGCATGCGCGCCTGTTCGTCGTTCAAATGCAGACCGGCTTGATCGTTAAAGGTAACAACAGGAAGAGGGTGGCCCGTTAGCGGCGGGGTTCGCATATTGAATGCTTCGACAAATGACCCCTCACTCATGCGCACGCGTACATTGTCGTGGGCGACGATCACAGTGCCATCTTTACCCAAGTTTTCATTGCCGCCGGTATGGTCTCCGTGAAAATGGGTGTTAATCGCAAACCTTATGGGCTTGTTTGACAGCGCAGTTATGGCGACCTTAATTTTTTCCGTAAGCGGTGCAAACTGGTCATCGACTATGTAAACGCCATCATCACCAACCGAAACGCCGATGTTACCACCCGCACCAAACAGTACATAGATGTTGCCGCTGACTTTCTCAGTCTTTATCTCAACATCCGCCATGTCTTGCGCTGCTGCCAGCGTTGACGCCGCCATAAGCGCGCCAGAGACAACGGTTGTCGTCACCCATTTATTGATGTTCACCTAAACTCTCCTTGACCCTTTGCGATATCTCGACCGCCACCATAAACGTTGGAACAATGCGATCAATGGCGGTCACGGTCTGTTGATTGGTCAAAGTCTTTAACTTATTGGGTGTGCCATCATGCAGTCACGGTTATGGTTTTTCATGTTTTCGCTTTGCCGCGGGCCTGCTTTTGGCTACATCAATATGGGTGCCCGGCTGACAAGCAGACAATATGCGCGTTGGTAACAAATTGAGGGGTTATGATGTCCGGAAAAAAAGTGATCGCCGTCGTTTTTGGTGGCCGCAGCGTCGAGCATGATGTCAGCATCCTGACCGGTCTGCAGTTTATAGAGGCGCTTGACCCGACAAAATATGATGGCCTGCCAATTTATGTGGACGCGCTAGGCCAGTGGTGGACTGGTGATTTACTGAGAAACCGGTCAAAATATCCGGTGCCACCGGGTGCGGCGGGACTGCAGCAAGTTTACCTGGACCTCGCTGCTCCTGCCACTGATCGACCACGGCTGACCACACGCCAAAAAGGTATACTGGGAGAAAAAACAGCGGTGATTGAGTTTGATCTGATCGTGCCTGCGATCCACGGCTCAAACGGCGAAGACGGAACCCTGCAGGGCCTGCTCGAATTTGCCGGCATTCCCTTTGCCGGGTGTCGCACGCTCGGCGCTGCCGCGACCATGAACAAAGAATTCGCCAAAGCAGCGGCACGCCAACACGGTTTGAATGTCCTGCCCGAACTGACTGTAGCGAAGCCCGAAAAGGGTACATTTCTTGACCCTGACAATTTGGCAGTCTCCCTAGGGACTGCGGTAGGTAACAATCCCTTTCCGCTGATAGTGAAACCCAGTAATCTGGGTTCCAGCGTCGGAGTTTCCAAAGCTGATGATATGGATGCGCTTGTCGCTGCATTAATGGCCGTTTTCAGGCTTGATAAGTCCGCCATCGTTGAACCTTTTGTGGCTAATTTGGTGGAATATAATGTTGCAGTCAGGCGCACAGCCAATGGTGACATTCAAACCTCCGCCATCGAGCGGCCGCTATGTAAAACTGACGTGCTGGATTTCAAGAATAAATATCTCGCCGGCGGCATGCCCGGAGGACCCAAGCTGAACACTGGCCCAAGCGAAGGCATGGCATCACTGAACCGGGTATTGAACCCGCCGGAACTATCTGAGGCTCAGGAAAGTCAAATTCGCACGACATCCGCGACAGTTTTTGCCGCACTCGATCTGGCGGGCAGCGTGCGGATCGATTTCCTGTGTAACAGCGAAACTGGCGAACTATGGTTCAATGAAGCCAACACAATTCCTGGCTCATTTGCATACTTCCTGTGGGAAGCAGCGGCGCAACCTCTCAGCTTCCTTTCACTTGCCGATGACATGATCGAGGAAGGTTTTCAGCTTTCCAATGCCCGACTAGGCGCAACCGACGCCGCCAGCGGCGGCGCAACCATCTTCGCCGGAAGCTAGGGGCTTTGGTAGTCAGGCCCACACATCCTCACCCGGAAGCTCAAAACCCGGAGCCCCCACAAGAGGTCTGGCATGAGGTTCAGGTTGGAGACACCGGGCCGTCTTTTATCTGGCTACATGGTTGGGCGCAGGACCACAGCGCCTTTGAAAAACTGGTAAGTCTGTTTGCTGCAACTGGTAAACACCGAATATTTGACCAGCCCGGTTTCGGCAAAACACCCATTGCCAACCCAGAGGCAGACACCCGCGATTATGCTGACCGGCTGGCGGCGATTCTAAAGGGAACTGGCCCCCACATTTTTGTTGGCCACAGCTTCGGCGTGCGCGTATCAATCCAGATGGCCGCCAACCACCCCGAATTGGTGTCTGCAATTGTTGGCATTGCGGGCGCCGGACTACAGCGCAAGCGCTCACTATTGTTTAAAATAAAGGCGCGCGCGGTCAGAACCTGGGGTCAAACCACACGGCTGCTGGACCGGCTTTTTGGTACAACGCTACGATCAGCCTTTGAGGCGCGGTTTGGCAGTGCGGATTACAAGAACGCTGGTGAGTTGAGAGCCACCTTCGTCAAAGTTGTTACCGAAAACCTAAGCCCGCAAGCAGCGAAAACGGCATGCCCAGTGTGCCTGATATACGGGGCGAACGACAGCGAAACACCGCCTGAATTTGGCAAACGCTACACAGAGATAATGCCCGATGCGGAGTTTAATGAACTGCCGGGTTTTGACCACTGGGACATCTTGACCCGAGGTGCTTATCAATGCGAAGCCATTATCAAACAGTTTTTAGCCAAGTCGAAACTCCATGATTGATATCACAACAATAAATCCCGTTGTCGGCACAACCGCCGCTGCAATGGTCCTCGCCGTACTTTGGTTTGTTACCAGTCGCGGCGCGGCACTGATGATGTTTTTCCAACAGGAAGAATATGACAACATTCGGTTTGTCGCCTGGCTGAAAGACAAGCGGGCATATGACAAAGTCGCCAGCCTTTGGTTAATCGCTGCCACCATTCTGACAGCGGTATTGCAAAGCGACCTCAGCGCCTCACTGCGTGCGGAAACATCCATTCTACCCCTGCTGCCGCTGTCACTGTTTGCTGTCGGCGTCGTTGCCGGGGTTTGGCGCTCTCGCGCAACTGTGAAAGACAATAAAAAACCGCTTGTCCGCACCGATCGGGTGAAGCGCATTTTTCGCCTTTATGTCTTGCTGGCAATGACAGCACTGGCGCTTTCCTTTTGGTTGGCCAGCTTTGCGCCGGTGGGGTCCAGCTACAGCGTTTCACTCAACGAAAATGCGGCCAGCTGGCTAGATAGCTTTGAGTTTTTGAGCCTGTCCCATGACTGGCGCTTCGCCGCGATCGTCATCCTTCTGGTTGGCCTATTTCAGTTTCTGCCCTTTTTGATCATCAGTGCCAACAAACTACTGGAGCCATACGAAGAGCGCGTCAAAGCCGGCTTTCGAGCCGAAGCCGTTGAGAAATTCAACGAACTCGCTCCTAAAGTGGTGGCTATCACCGGGTCATTCGGCAAAACATCGACCAAGCATATTCTGGCTCATATTCTGGAAGCAGCAGCCCCAACACTGGCCACACCGGGCAGCGTCAATACTGAAATGGGCATTACACGGGTCATTCGCGAGCAATTGACCAAAGACCATCAATTTTTCATCGTTGAAATGGGCGCCTATGGCCCCGGGTCCATTGCACGGTTGTGTTTGCTAACACCGCCTGACGTGGCACTTATCACCGCTGTGGGAGCGGCACACTATGAGCGGTTCAAAACCATTGAAACCGTTGCCAAAGCCAAGTTCGAAATTGCGGAAGCTGTGTTTAAAAAGGGTGGCACCGCCATCATCAGCACCGATGGCATCCCCGAAGAACACTTAAAAGAACGCACTGAAGCCGTTCCGGGTTCTTATCTGCGTGTCGGCACGGGCGGCGACCTAAGGACAAAAGATTATAAAGTCACGGCTGACGGCATTGTGCTTACGGTCATGGACGGAACGGAAGAACACACCGTTTCAGCACCACTTTATGGTCACCATCAGGCAGAAAATATTCTGATGGCTGCCGCCACAGCACGCGCGCTTGGCCTGCCGTGGTCGGCCATAAAAGGCGCGCTGGCAACGGTGCCCCAAATTCGCTTCCGCCTGGAAGTGTCCAGAAATAACGATGCACCCACGCTGATCAACGACGCCTATAATTCCAACCCAGTTGGCTTCGCGGCGGCGCTGGAATGCCTTGATATTCTGGTTAAACCTCAAGGGCGTCGTATTCTGGTAACCCCCGGCATGGTCGAACTGGGTTCACTGCACGCCGCTGAGCACCAACGGCTGGGCGGGCTTGCCGCCAAACATGCTGATATTGTCTGCGTTGTAACGCCCGACCGTATCCCCAGTTTTCTGAATGGGTTGGAAGCAGACAACGATGGCACAACAACCGTTATGACCTTCAGTTGCCAGGAAGATGCGGAAACATGGGTCAAAGCAAACTGGAGACCCGAGGATGCTGTTCTTTTCGAAAATAACCTGCCTGATTTATATGAAGCTGCGGTCGAGTTTTAACCCCTAGCGGGCTGGCTCTTTTATAACGTCAATCCGCTCGATGTTAGCACGGGCAGCGTCTGCATCAGGGCCGACTTGTGTCAGTGACAGAACATTAAGCCAGGCCTTGCGCGCGGCAGCGGCATCGCCTTTGGCATCCATGAGGTTTCCTCGTTCCAAATAGGCGGATGGGTTGTCTGGGTGTGTCGCCGTATATTGGTCAAGCGCGGCTTCGGCTCTAACATAATTTTCCGTACCTCGCGCCGCAGCAGCAACAAACAACAATAGATCGGTACGCCGGGGGTTCACTTTCAGAACCGCCTCCAATTCACTGAGCGCCAGTGTGAAGTCTTCTTCCACTGCGGCGATACGGGCGCGGGTTACTCGAAGCGACAATTCAAGCGCAGTCCCTGCCGGCACCAGCGCCAGTGCCTGACCAATAGAGGCTTCGGCGCGCACAATTTCGCCGCCCAACAGCCAGGCATTTGCCGCCTGGCCGAAGGTATCGGCCAGCATGCTAGCGCTAGCTGTCGCCCGCTCGTCGCCGCGCACCGGCATACCACGACCAATGCGCATATCTTCTGCTATACCTTCAAGTCTGACCGCAGCTTCAGAATATTCCCCCGCATAAAAAAGACCCAGTGCCTCGCAGTGGCGAGCGGGTACGCCGCCGCCGTCCAGTTGCCACACCAGTGCGTTGTTGATGCCTTTGTCCGGCGCTTTTTCAGCCAAATCCAAACACAGGCTGTAACGGTCTTGCTGGTCATCTTTTGGCCGCTGATTGGCCAACAAAGGACCGGCATTAATGGTGGCAAGCGCTACCAAAACAAGTATGGTTATGCTCGGGCGCAGCGCCGGTCTGTTAGTGGGTTTTATCATGGCCGCACAATGCTCAAAAGACATGGCAATTTCAAGGCGCAATTACAGAGCACTTCAGAGATACCAGGGCGGAAACAACGATGACAGCTGAGAACACCAAACAGCCACACCTTCTTGTCTTTGGCCCGGGCTATAGTGCGACAGCTTTTATAAAAACTGCCATCAGCAATCAGTGGTCAGTATCAGCCACATGGCGGCAAGAAAAAGCCGTAGCAGCGATTGACACCCTGGGGGCAAAACCAGTGGCTTACTCGGCGGCTGCTTTAGCGGAATCGACATCACCAGATACAATAACCCATATTTTAGTATCCATTGCACCGCAGCCGGACGGGGATCCGGTGCTTAATTCCTTCAACAATTGGATTGCGTCATGCCCAAATCTACGCTGGATAGGCTATCTTTCCAGCACCAATGTCTACGGTGACCACGGCGGTGATTGGGTTGATGAAACATCCGAGACCAAGCCCAGCCTCGACCGTGGAAAGCGCAGGCTGTCCGCTGAAAATAGCTGGACAAAAATGGGTGCTGACCTGAGCGTGCCCGTTCATATTTTCCGGTTAGCTGGTATATACGGACAAGAACGAAATGCACTGAAAACCGTGCGCGACGGCAAAGCGAGACGGGTGATAAAAAAGAGGCAGGTTTTTGGTCGCATTCACCGCGATGACATTGCCTCAGCCCTTTGGCTTGCGGCAAACTCACGCGTGCCAAGCAACATATTTAACCTGGCCGACGACCTGCCTTCACCGCCGCAAGATGTGATCAACGAAGCCGCGCGCCTTTTGGGTGCAGACATTCCCCCGGAAATAGACTTCGAGGCCGCCGACCTAAGCCCGATGGGACGCAGTTTCTATCAGGAAAACAAACGTGTAAGAAACCAGAAAGCTAAAGACCTGCTCGGTTGGCAGCTCTCCTATCCCGACTATCGTCAGGCACTGGTCAAAATTTTGGAAATTGAGAAAAACCAAAGTGAATTAGGCTAATTCGACGATCAACCAACTAAGGACTATGCCATCGCATCCACTTGGTCATATGTCATGCTGCCCGGCACAATAAACACCGGACACGGCAAATCACCAATGGCTGTACCGGTAAAATAATCCACAAGCGGGCCAGGCCCACCTTCTGCGCCCGCACCCAGCACAAGCCCGAAAATGTCGTCCCGGCTGTTGATGTATTTGACCACCTCTTCTTGCGGCTCGCCTTCGGCAACAACCGTTTCCGGCTCGACCCCGCAATAATCATTCAGCCGCTGCGCCACACCGGCGAGCAATTCTTCAGCTTCCAGGCGGGCCTCTTCGCGCATTCGGTCTGCGACCGCCATCCAGTGCTGAAACTCACCGGGGCGCGTGCAGTGAAACAATATCAAGCCGCCACCGGTGATATGCACAGCGCGAGCAGCAGCAAAACGAATGGCTACTTTTGCTTCTGGCGAATCATCAACAACCACCAAAAGCTTGCGGTGGCGCTTGGCAACCGGCCGAATTGGTCCATGGATACCTTCAACCATGTGTTGTGCCCCTTTGAGTCCTAGATTGGCAGCCAATCAACAGGCTGGCAAGCTTAGATTGCCAGTGCCAGCCTCAATCACTTCAGCAAAATGTTGCTAACCTCACGCAATTGAGTGCGGGCGCGCAGCAAGAAAAAACCCTGCATAGACAAATGATTTGGGATCATGCCGTCTACCGCACCGTTTGCCACAACAAGCGGGTCGAGCGCTGCAGCTGTATTCATGGAGCGCAGCAAATCGTCATAAAGGGCTGCAATTTCGCGGCTTTCAATAACATCGGTAAAATCCTTGCGGATAGCCTTCAACAGAACCGTATAGGCATAAACTTGGCCTTTAACCTGATAAAACAGGTCGTCGGCACCGACATCCGGCAATATCCCACCGGAATTATCAACGATATAGGTATCAAGAGAAGCCGATGATGCGCCTAAGTCCAGCGCAATTCGGTCCAGCGTTGCTAGAAGGTTGTCTGAACGGCGGTCAAATACCGCCTGATCGCTGCCAAGCTGAACATTGTATGTATCAAGCTGGCCAAGCGCCTCGCGGTAATATTGGTCAGACGGACGCGTCGGCAGCCAGCTCGCAGAAAAGTCTATGATCCACCGCTCCGGCTCTATGGACAGGTTACTGGCAGCTTTTTCCAGGTTGGTGTCGATCGAGCTTGACCCCCGGCGGCGACCAAGCTGATCGCGCAGCTCAAAGGAAAAGCGCGAAACCGCCCCCATGATGCCTTTTTGGAAGTTCGGCGTGTTATCGATCCACCAGCCAGGCAACACAAAAGGGTCGTTAGGGGTCCAGTTATTATGATCAGCTTCGCGGCGCACCAGATAAGACACTGCCGCAACGGTCGCCGATCCGCCGGAAGGGGCCACAGGGTCCACGCTTAGGTCATCGTCAATTCGATTAGCGATAGGCATACCAAGCAGAATATAAAGGAAAAACGTCAGCGGCAGACCAACAGCGACCTTGCGCCATGTACTGCCAGACACCGTTTGCAACCAACCGGCGATATATCGCCATAGCGTGCGAATGCCATCGCCGATCCAACCAACCAATGCAGCCAGCTTCTCTTTAGTCCATAGCCAAATTTCTTTTGCCACCGCGCCTCTCCAGCAAGCTGTTATCCGAGCAAAATATTGGGACACTATAGAGCGCCCATCCGTATATGTCGTGACCGTTGGTGGGCAAAACAAGGCTTCAGGCATATTTTCTACGCTGTCCGCGCCAAGTTTGCGCCAAATGGCGTTGTTTTTCACCAATGGTTCTTGCGCCCACTCTGCTGCGCGCTTATTGATCAGGCATGAAAAATTGGGTTTTCAAAATACTGCGCCTGAGCGAATGGCAGCCGAACCAAAATAACTGCGCCTATACTGGTGCGCCGGTTGATGTGGCAGATGGCTATATTCATTTTTCAACCATCGATCAGCTGCAGGAAACAGCGGATACGTATTTTTCCGACCAACCCACTGTTCAGGTCATCGCTTTTTCCGCTAACGCCTGGGCGAACGAGCTGCGATGGGAGCCATCGCGTGGCGGCCAATTGTTTCCGCATCTATACAGTCCACTGGACATGACGCTGGCGACTGAAAATTGGATGCTTGAGAAAAAAGTAGGCCACCAATTCGATATCGCGGCTATCTCGCACTGGGCCAAAAACCATGATTGATCTGTACCCCTTCGCCAAACCTTTTATCCACAGTCTGGACCCTGAGCGGGCGCACGGCATGACCATCGCGTTGTTGGCGAAGGGCATAACCGGTGCTGTGCGGCGGCCGCGCCGTCACAAAATTTTGCACACAAATGTGTTTGGCTTGTCGTTTGATAACCCGGTCGGCCTGGCGGCAGGGTTTGACAAAGATGCTGAAGTCATACCCGGCGCACAGAAGATGGGCTTTGGTTTTATCGAGGCAGGAACCGTTACCCCGGCGCCGCAACCGGGCAATGATAAGCCCAGGCTTTTTCGTCTCAGCCGCGACCGGGCGGTAATCAACAGGTTTGGTTTTAACAGCAAGGGCATTGATACTTTCGCACGCAATCTGGAACGCCACCGAAACAGCAAAGCCGGTGCGGGGAGCGGGACAGTCGTCGGTGCCAATGTTGGCGCCAATAAAAACTCAGACAACCGCACCGCAGATTATGTTGCCTGCATCCATCGCCTATACGGTCTATGCGACTATTTCACTGTCAATATATCCAGCCCCAACACGCCAGGGCTGCGCGCCCTCCAGTCAAAAGCTGCACTTGAAGACCTTGTTGGCCAGGTTCTGGAGGTTCGAACAGGCAAACAAAAAAACGGTGCGGACAGAACACCCATATTAGTCAAAATAGCACCCGACCTACTGGAAAGTGACATTGTCGACATTGCCGACATCACACTTTCCAGCGATATCGACGGCTTGATCGTCAGCAACACAACCATCGATCGACCCAATAGCCTACGTTCACTGGACAAGGGCGAGACAGGCGGACTTTCGGGCAAGCCGTTGTTCGGACCGTCTACTGAAGTGTTAAAACGTTTGTATCAGGCAACCAGCGGCGCGAAGCCAATTGTTGGAGTCGGCGGCATATCATCCGCCGATGAGGCTTACACCAAAATCCGCGCTGGCGCGTCATTGGTACAATTATATTCTGCGTTGGTTTATGAAGGCCCGGGCTTGGTCGAACGGGTGAAATGCGGCTTAGCAGCGGCCCTGAAAAAAGACGGGTTCACTTCGGTTGCAGACGCTGTTGGAGCGGATGTCAGCCTCTAGGCCAGTAGATTCAATGAAGCCGGTGCGATAAAGCCACCGGATCTCAGATCACCAGGACCCGCATCGCCGAAGCCCGGGTCAGCACGTAAACTAGCAGCCTGACCCAACTGGTTATTTTCTGCCAAAAGTGCGCCTACACCCTCACTCGCACCTGAAGTGTCAGCTGTTTGCCCCAGGGCTTTTTCAGAATTTATTTCGGCCTGCGCCGCTCTGATGCCAGCTTCGGCCTGCGCTGCAACTGCCCGGTCTTGCCCGGACGGTTTGGCTGGCGCAAGTGCTGCGCGTCTGACAGTTTCCAGCTTACGGATTGTGGCGGACGGATCGCCGCCAACCAGGCCCGTGTCAATTTCTACACGGCCAGAAACCGCATAGCGGACACCATCGGGCCCCGTGACAAATTCATAAACAGGCCGCCCAGCCAATCCGCCGCCCGCAGTAGCATGCGCAGCCTCATGAGCGCGAACTTCGCTGTCTATTGCCTTCAACTCCCTAACATAAGCCTGCTCATCATCGCTTAAGCCTATGGTATCCGCACCGCCACCATCTGCAATTTGATCATTGCTCGCCGCGAGATTTTGGATAACCGACTGCGCGGCTACTGAAACACCGTCGCCCTCTTGCTCTTGCGCCGAAATCAATGCCTGCGCTGCAACCAACACTGGTCTGCCACTCTGCGGAGATTGATCTGCAGCGGTATCGCTCAATTCGCGAACACTGGTCTGCGCAGCAGGTGATTGGGTCAAATATCCGCGCGGCACAATAGCTTCGAGTGCTGGCGCTGCGGGTTGCTGCGATATGGGCTGGAACGCCCGTGCCTTGCCGGGTTGCAGGTCGCGCGAAATTGGTGCGCGCCTGATATCAGGCGGGGCGGCGCCGAAGGTCGGCAATATAGATCCGCTGGTCATAGCTTTTGTTTAGCACAATTATGCCAGTTCAGGCGAAATTATATGGTTGAAGCCAACACTCCCGCCATATTTCAAGAGTTGTAGCGGCTTGCAGTTCAAACCTTCAATTGCCGCAAAACAACCCGGAAATCAAAGCAGTCATAACAAAGTCAAAATTCGCCCGGTGGAGGAGGACGATCTCCACCTCTTGGGCCATCGCGGCGGCGGGGTCGCCTGTCACCGCCGTTTCTCGGCGGTGGCCGACGCGGTTTAAACAGGTCTTCCGCCACCGCGCGGCGCGTTTCAAGGTCGAGCGTTGCAACAAACTCCAAAACAAGGCGACGCGTGGCCAAATGGGTTTCTGCAACCTGTTTGTCATGCTGATCGAGTAGCCGGGTTAACTGTTCGTAATCTATCGTTTCCGCAGTCAATAATTCACGAATTTGGCGCTGATTTTGCCGCACTAGACCCGACTTTTCCCGCAAGAGACGCCTATTATCCCGCAGAAGCTTCTGAGCGGCATTTTTGTCATCCTCAGACAAATACTGCCCAAGCGCCCGCATATTAAGGCCGGCGCCTGGCGGCGGGCCTGCGATGCGGCCAACGTCGGGGCCGAGCACACGCTTCCCGATGGCAAAGCCAATGAAAAACACATTGGTCGCCAATGACAAGGCAAGCCCTGCAACAATCCATTTCATAGATTTACTCATGGGCTTTGTCCTTCCCCAACCTGTTTAATCTATCCAGCGCATCAACCATCTATGGAATAATCCTGATCACTACCTTCAAACAGACCCGCACTAATATCATAGTCTTCAAAACTCTCGGTACCAGCCGCATTAACCCCAACCATCAAACCTGCAAACAACAACACCGAGGCAAAAACTCCCTGAGAGAACAGGCCGGCTGGCGACCAAAGACGCACCGGGTCAAAAATTCGGTCTATGAAGGCGCCGACCGTCCAGCTGGTTGTGCCGGTTACGGCGATAACCGTTTGCTTCTGGCTAAACTCGTCTGGAATTGCCTTTAGCTGCGCCAAAAACATATCAGCACCCTCGCTTTGCAGCAGCTCTTGCTTCGCTTGCATCATCATCTTGTCCAGTGCCTGCATTTCAGAAAAAGCTGCTTTCCCCGTGTCGGTTTCCGCAAACCTCGCCGCATCCGCGCGCAACCCTTCAGGCCAGTTGGCCATGTCAGTACCGTGGGTAACGATTGTATTTTCAAGCTCTTCTTCAGTCATGTCCCGCTCTTCTTCTTTCATTTTAGCCCCCTGATGTCCGCTTCCTGTTTCCGCTGCTCAAACTATTGCCACCCTTCAGGCAAATGCCGACAATAGGTCGGTTTTTTTTCTGCCAAGCAGCTCACGCATTTTTGCCCGTGCGCGCACTAGGAGACTTTCGTAAGCCTTGATATTCAATTCCATAATGTCAGCGGCCTCGCTATTGGAATAGCCATCCATGTAACTAAGCGTCAGCGCATTTCTTTGACGCTCAGAAAGCAGGGCCATAGCAGTCATAAGATGCTTTGCGCCGCTCTCCTGACCGATCAACGTATCAGCACCGGGTCTCGTATCTGCGGCGTCATAGCCTTCCGGCATAGGTTCTGGTCGCTTGCGCCGCAATTCATCCAGACAGCGATTGACAACCACACGGTGGAACCAGGTGGTAAACTTCGCCTTTTCCCGATCAAACCTGTCAGGACGTGTCCACAGCTTTACAAAAGCTTTCTGTACCATCTCTTCGGCCATCATCTGGTTGCCACAGGTACGCATCGCTATGGCCCGGAACCGAATGCCGTGGCGGTTAACAAGGCAAGCAAAAGCCTGCCGGTCGCCGCCGCAAATCTGTCCAACCAGCGCTTCGTCACTTATTTCGTCTAGGCTGTCTTGCACCCGTTAATCGACCTTTTATTCTCGCTATGTCCCGCAGCGCTATCAATAGTACGGCATATCCCGCGCTTTCCTTCGAAAAATTCGCGAAAGTTCAAATAATTCATGTCGCAGCGGCATTGTTTTTTTGTATCTTCAGGCACCAACTCTAGTTTATCACAGGAGCGCATCAGATCAATTTGATGCTAAACGGTAATCTGCGTTGGTGGGACAAGGCTGTCGATAAAAGGGTAGAGCGATGAAAATTGCAGTGATTGGTACAGGTTATGTTGGGTTGGTTTCAGGAACATGTTTTTCTGAATATGGTCACCGGGTAACCTGTGTTGACAAAGATGCAACGAAAATTGAGGCACTGAAAAACGGTATCATTCCCATATTTGAGCCAGGCCTTGATACAATGGTTGCCCGCAATCAGTCATCCGGTTTGCTTAGTTTCACCACAGACCTGGGCGAAGCAATGGACGGGGCCGAAGCTGTTTTCATTGCGGTTGGCACACCCAGTCGTCGCGGAGATGGCCACGCTGATCTGCAATATGTATTCGCTGCTGTTGACGAGCTTGCTGATCACATAAAGTCTTTTACTGTTGTAATCACCAAATCGACGGTGCCTGTGGGTACCGGTGCTGAAATCAAGAAACTGTTGTCCAATAAGCTGGATGCAGACTTGTTCAGCGTCGCGTCAAACCCCGAATTTTTGCGCGAAGGGGCCGCGATCGAAGACTTCATGCGCCCTGACAGGGTGGTTGTCGGCGTATACGATGACCGTGCACAAGCAGTAATGCAGGAGCTATACAGGCCGCTTAACCTGAACGAATCACCACTTTTGTTTACGGGCAGGGAAACTGCAGAAATTATCAAATATGCTGCCAATGCCTTCTTGGCGACCAAAATCAGCTTCATCAACGAAATGGCCGACTTGTGTGAAGTTGTAGGTGCGGACGTGCAAGCGGTGGCTAAGGGCATCGGGTTGGATAAACGTATCGGCGGCAAATTCCTGCATGCAGGCCCCGGTTTTGGCGGCAGCTGTTTTCCAAAAGACACACGCGCCTTGATGCATTCAGCAGACGACCACGGTATTCCCATGCAAATTGTGCGCTCGGTTATTGATGTAAATGAGACTCGCAAGCTGGCAATGGCAGACCGGGTTATCGAGGCATCTGGCGGCAGCCTTGACGGAAAACGGGTTGCTGTGTTGGGGCTGACCTTCAAGCCAAACACGGATGACATGCGCGAAAGCCCATCACTAGATATCATTCCGGCGCTGCAAAAGGCTGGCGGAATAGTCCATGCCTACGACCCAAAGGGCATGCCGGAAGCGCGCGAAATGCTGTCAGGCGTGCATTTTCACGATGATGCATATGGGCCCATGCAAGATGCGGATGTTTTGGTGATTATCACTGAATGGAATCAGTTCCGCGCGCTGGATATGGCAAAAGTAAAATCGCTAATGAAAGTGCCGATAATGGTTGATCTACGCAACATATACAACCAGGCAGACATGGAAGAAAAAGGCTTCACCCATATCGGTATTGGCCGCCCGTCATGAGCATACGCTGTGACCAGCCAGCCAAACCCTGACGGTCAATCCGCAAGCGGCCTGAGTAAAAACAGGCAGATATGGGCGATTGCCGGGCCTGCTTTCATCGAAAATTCCTCAGCGCCGCTGGTGGGCCCCGTTGGCACTTGGGCCATCGGCCACCTGCC
>JAALKD010000065.1 GCA_011088215.1 Sphingomonadales bacterium
GACCAGCGAATTTTCCGATCGGTTGACAGTTTTTAACCCAGTAAACAACACTGTCGTCGGAACATACCCAACCGGCAAGCGACCCTGTCCAGCTGATGTCACCCGTGACGGTGTGCTGGCTTTCGTGCCCAACCGTGACGAAAATTCGGTGTCTGTCATTGACCTTTTGAACGAGAAAACCGTGGCCACAACTCCGGTGTGCAAAACCCCGGAAGGCGGCGCGCTGGTAGAGGGTGAAAATATTTACATGGTTGCCTGCGGCGGCTCCAACTCGGTTGCCTTGATCAACACAGCATCCTTTGAGGTTATTGCAACCATTACCAAGGGTATCGGCCCGCGGCCCTTCGCTGTCACCGAAAGCACAGACGGTCGCTTCGCCTTCGTCAACAACGCCGGGGGCGAAACAGTCTCGGTTATCGACGTTAACATGCGCGCTGTCGTGGGTCAGGTTACTGTCGGCAAGCAGCCCATTGTCATGCGTGCCTACGGTAACAGGCTTTTTGTCACCAATGAAGTAAGCGGCACGCTGTCGGTTCTGGATATTCCAGACGCACCTAAACCGCCCGTTAGCGCCGCAAAAAATGAAGTTGTTATGCTAGGCATGATCCACGGGCGGCACACCGACAGTCAAACCTTCGGTCTGCCCTATCTGACCAGAGTTTTTGAAGCCGTGAACCCAGACGTAGTGTTGGTTGAAATTCCGCCCAATCGCATGGAAGCCACGATGAAAGGTTTCCGCGAGACCGGCGAAATTATCGAACCACGTGCCAAACGTTTCCTGGAATATGTTGATGCATTATTTCCGCTTTCCAAGCGCATGAGTTTTGAAATGATCGGTACCGCAGGCTGGAACAGTCACATGAACAATTATCGCAGCGCAGCGCTGAAAGCGATCGAAGCCGACCCTGCCCGTAGTGCCGACTGGGCGGAGTACCGCGCCGCGATTGAAGCCGGTGAGGCAGCGATGGAAGGCCGAACAGAAGACCCCTATTTCATCAACAGCGATGAATATGATGCCCTCACCAAAAAACAGCTGGAGCCATACGACCGATTGTTCAACGATGAAATTGGTCCTGGTGGTTGGACCACAATTAATCAGGCACACTACGGCCATATCGCCGACGCGCTGGACCGACTGAAGGGCCGAGGAAAGCGCATCATGATCACCTACGGCGCCGGGCATAAATATTGGTTTCTGGAACAGCTACGCAAGCGGGACGACATCACCCTGCTCGACCCACATCAGTTTCTGGATATTAATCAGTGATACCTTGAATGAACAAACACCCATATTGCTTCATACCCGGCACCATGTGCGACGCCCGTCTATGGGAAAAAATGCTGGATTTTATTCCTCATGCTCGCCCGGTTCACTGTGATTACAGCGATGCCTCCACTATTGATCAAATGGTCGGCGCGATTCTAAAGCAAGCCCCTGAAAAGTCTCACTTAATCGGGTTTTCACTGGGCGGCTACTTAGGTTGCTTAGCGGCACTAAAAGAGCCGAAAAGGTTTGCCTGCGTTACAGCGATCGCGACCTCCCCCGCCGGGCTCACCGAAAATGAGAAAAACCTGCGCCGCAGAAACGTCGATGTTTTAAAAAACCACCCATACAAGGGTTTGTCAAAACGACGGCTTCGACAATTACTTCACCCAAATCAACTAGATAACCAAGAGCTTATCGACACCATTCTCCATATGGAGAAGGAATTGGGAAAACATGTCTTAATGCGCCAGCTTCTTGCACCGATCAACAGGCGCGACATATCAAAAGAGCTTCTTCAGCTCACCCTACCAATTCAGTTTATAATGGCTGAGGATGATCTGCTGGTTCCCGTGGATCCAGCCAAAAAACTGTCTGAACTATCGCCGTATATTACGTTACACAGCGTTTCCGGTTCCGGACACATGATCCCATTAGAAGCACCTGAAAAGCTCGCAAGTCTATTGCCATAAAAAAAGGGGCTCGCCAGCTGGTGAACCCCTTTCATGCTTTTGATTTAATTAACCAGAATCAATTGTTCATCTGATTAAAGAAGTCCTCGTTATTTTTGCTGTCCTTAAGCTTGGCAAGCAGGAACTCCATGGCATCGATAGTGCCCATTGGCGTAAGAATACGGCGCAACACCCACATTTTCGACAGAGTACCCTGATCAACCAGAAGCTCTTCTTTACGAGTACCAGACTTGAGAATATCAATAGCTGGGAACACGCGCTTATCAGCAACCTTACGGTCGAGAATAATCTCGCTGTTACCAGTGCCTTTGAATTCCTCAAAGATCACTTCATCCATGCGGCTGCCGGTTTCAATCAACGCTGTTGCGATGATCGAAAGCGAACCGCCTTCCTCAATATTACGAGCAGCACCAAAGAAGCGCTTGGGCCGTTGCAAGGCATTGGCGTCCACACCACCGGTAAGAACCTTGCCGGATGATGGCACCACTGTGTTGTAGGCCCTTGCCAAACGAGTGATACTGTCTAGCAGGATCACCACATCTTTGCCGTGCTCGACCAGGCGTTTGGCTTTTTCGATCACCATCTCCGACACCTGAACGTGGCGTGATGCAGGCTCATCGAATGTGCTTGAGACAACCTCGCCTTTCACGCTGCGCTGCATATCGGTGACCTCCTCAGGTCGCTCGTCGATCAATAGCACAATCACGTAACACTCAGGGTGGTTGGCTGTAATGCTTTTGGCAATATTTTGCAGCAACACGGTTTTACCGGTGCGCGGCGGCGCCACAATAAGCGCACGCTGGCCTTTACCAACCGGCGCCACCAGGTCAATCACACGCGGTGATCTGTCCTTTACCGTTGGGTCGTCCGGGTCCAGCTTCAGCTTTTCGTCCGGATACAGCGGTGTCAGATTATCGAAGTGAACTTTATGTTTGGTTTTTTCCGGCTCATCGAAATTGATTGATGAGACTTTCAGCAGGGCAAAATAACGCTCGCCGTCTTTGGGCGCACGAATTTGGCCTTCAACTGTATCACCGGTGCGCAGGGCAAAGCGTCTGATCTGGCTGGGGCTGATGTAAATATCATCCGGCCCCGGCAGGTAATTAGATTCCGGGCTGCGCAGGAAACCAAACCCATCCGACAGGATTTCAATAACCCCCTGGCCTGAAATTTCAATGTCATCCTCAGCCAATTGCTTGAGGATTGCGAACATCATGTCTTGCTTGCGCATGCTGCTTGCGTTTTCAACGCCGACTTCTTCCGCTAGGGACAGCAGATCAGCTGGTGATTTTTCTTTGAGATCCTGTAAATGCATGGGATCGTTCAATACTCTATATTATTGATGAAATTTGTTCAGAGAGGGTGGATTCATTGTGGTTCGAATGTGCAGAAATGCGTCGAATTATCGGGGCTATATTTATTACCTGAAAATTGAACGCTATGAATATCAACTACGTTCTAAAATATCCCATTAGATTATCGTCAAAGGATTATAGACAAGCTTTTGGGAGGAATTGTGACATATCGATAGAACCCACCGACAGCCGTTATGCTACCATTTCGGGCCTAACTGTCAAGCGAATAACAATGTCTGCCATTTTCGCAAAAAATTTCCAGATAGTAATTTCATGGGATATTTCGCAATAATTCCCGGTTTATGACATTTTCGTATGCATCTACCTTAAATTCCATCCAGTCGATAACCTTGGAAACAGCTGAAGAGCCTGGCGTACCTTTTGCTCCAAAATGCCAAATAGCTTGCCGATGATAGGGCGGGTTTTCCGTGTCAATATACCAATCAATAGACCCCCAACTATGAACGCTTGTATATAACTGGGCTGACTGTTCCTTGTTTTCCGTATCTGTGAATATTGCTGAGCCTTTGGCTTGTATTTCAATGAAGCTTTCCTGATCGGAACCAATGGCAGGCAGTTTGAAGTGAGCGTCAGGTGGCACGTCCATCGCAGCAAAAAGGAAAGGCAAAACCATCAAGCCATAATGATTTGCATACGTAAGAGGGAAGGTGGTCCGCGAAGGATCACCACTGTCCGTCAGTATCGAAATATTTGCAACATCACCACGAACGTATAAAAATTTGTTCTTTGTCTCCCAATTTCTGCCGGTTCTGGTTTTTTCATTCAGTGTGCTTAATGTAGCGGCATCAACAATAATTTCATCGGTATGAGGGTGCGTGTTTGCGACCCAGCGAATACGGATTACGTCGCGTGCACTGTTTTTCGTGTCATAAAAAACGGTTCTTTCCATCGTTATCGACACTTGCGGATCGATGTAAACACCGTCAGCAAACAAACCATCTTCATAACCACCAACACCGTCTAGTGGGCTATACAACAACCTATGAGGTCTTAATTTTGACGTATCCAGGTTGAGGTCATCAGCGCTAAATATAGGCAAGTCTGCTGGCTGGTTTTGTTTCGATAGAACAGGTGTACCAATAGCCAGAAACGCTATTATGCCAGTGATCAGGCCCGTTAAAACCTTTGTATGAAACATATCAATATCCCCAAAGTTGGGGTTATTATATAACATATTTATACTGTAGCATAGTAATTAAACGGATGGGCCATATCGATCGCCCGGAAATTTCAATGCCATCCTCAGTCAAATGCTTGGGGATAGCAAACATCATGTCTTGTTTGCGCATGCTGTTTGCGTTTTCAGTGCCAACTTGTTCCGTTAAGGACAGCATATCCACAATATTCTTATTTGCGCCCGTCAAAAGTTTTCATTATTTCAGCTGCGTGCGCTAAATCTTTGGTTGTAAGACTACGGGCAGTGTCAGTAATGCAGGTCAGAAACTTAATGCGCTTCGGGTCATCACGATCCGTTTCAAAATCAAATAGATCGTACATGGAAACTTCAAGTGCGCCCGATAGTCGTTTCAACGATTCGAAGCTTGGCCCGGTGGCACCGGTTTCTATTTTTGAAACCATATCGACGGACCTGTTGATACGCTCGGCAAGGTTTTCCTGCGTCATTCCGCGCCTGATTCTCAGAAAGCGGACTCGTAATCCTAGCTTGTGTTCAATCTCCATACCCATTCTCTAGTTCAGAGTTTAGAGATTGAACACTGACTTTAATTAGATTAATAACTGTATAACCAGTGTATATTTACTAGTTAATTGCGGTTGGGGAACCCTAATGACAGATGGAACGAGTCCGCAAATTGTGGAACGACCTTATCATATTGTGAACAACACTCTCAATATGAAAGCTCGGCTGCGCGATATACTGAATCAGGCATTCGATCAAACTAACAACATCTCATCGATCATCGATCACGTCAGTAAGAGCCTTATATCTGAAGAAATTGATACATTTACATGCATGCTTTTATCAGAAAGCTACAATTATCTTTCGCCGCCCAAACGCGTGATGACAACTCTTCCAGACGCACTTGTTCAAGCTTACGACGAAAAGAAATATGAGCAGCACGACATCATGTTTGAATATGCCGTCAACAATCAGCAAACTATTCTATATTCAACATTGCTCGAAAGCTTAAAGTTCAGATCAAACAACTATCCATCTAAGACAATAAACAGGGAAATATCCCTGCTCTATCAAGCGTTTGGCTATCATGATTTTTACCTGATACCGATTGCTCGAAATGGCACCGTAGCCCTGTTTTCACTTAGTCTCCGCGATACAGGCGGCGATACATTACTTCCTCACGTGCAGGGCTAACAACCAGACATGTAATCATGTCGCGTAGCCTAAAAAAGCAGCAACAAACACGCTAAAAGGGCTTCACAACAGCAAGTATGGCTATAATAATAATAAAGACCGCAGGCAGTTCATTGATTAAACGGTAAAACTTTTCTGACTTTGGCCGTGCGCGCGCCGCAAACGCTTTCGCTTGGCGTGAAAGAAAAATATGAAAACCGGTCAATGCTACAACCAACGCCAATTTGGTGTGCAACCAACCTCCAGCGCCCATACCTATATGAACAACCAGCATCAAACCTAAAATCCAGGCAAGCATCATCGCCGGGTTCATAATAATTTTTTTCAAACGGGTCTCGCGCTCAATCCAGCGGTCATCTTCGTCACTATTGGGTGCATAATTCGTGTGGTACGCAAAAAAGCGCGGCATCATGAACAGACCAGCCATCCAGAATATAACAAAAATTATATGCAGTGCTTTAACCCACAAGTAAGCGCTGCCCAGATAACCTTCCATTTACGTATTCCTTTAATGCATTGAACTATATAGTTTATCGGCGATAATTTCTGATGGTATCAGATAGTAACGCGACATTTTCCGGCGGTGTTTCCGGTACAAAACCATGCCCCAGATTAAACACATGAGGACCATGCTTCAGTGCATCCAAAATTCGGTTGGCCTCACCAACCATCTTCTGCCCGCCGCTAACCACCAAATGCGGATCAATATTGCCCTGCACACATACTTTGCTCTGCAGTTCAGCAGCCGCCCAATCTAACGAAATCCCCGTATCAAGGGACACCGCATCCACGCCCGTTTCATCCACGAAGCGGATATGCTGCAAACCCGCCAGCCGCGGAAATCCGATGATCGGTGTGTCCGGGTGTTTGGCCCGAACCCTATCAACGATTGCTTTGGTTGGCTTGATCACCCAGTCATCAAAAACAGACTCCGGCAATGCTGCTGCCCAGCTGTCAAATATCTGCACCGCATCGGCCCCGGCATCAATTTGGCGGCATAAATACTGGGCCGTCGCATCCACCAACATATCAAGAATACGGTTAAACAGGTCTGGGTTCCGGTAACCCATTTGCCGGGCAGCTGCGTGATCTTTGCTGCCGGCGCCTTCAATCATATAGGTGGCTAAAGTCCACGGCGCACCAGCAAACCCCAGTAATGTGGTCTCAACTGGTAACATATGTTTTAACTTCGCAACCGTTTCGTAAACCGCCCCAACTTTGTCGTGAAAATCGTTTAATGATAACCGATCAACATCACCGGCCGTTTTCACCGGCGTCAGTTTGGGGCCAGAGCCAGCTTCAAACCAAACATTTTGACCAAGCCCGTCTGGCACCACCAGAATATCTGCGAACAATATGGCTCCATCCATCCCATAGCGGCGAATGGGCTGCATGGTAACTTCAGCCGCTTTTTCAGGGCTATAACAAAATTCCATGAATGATTTTGTCGTTGCCCGCACCTCACGGTATTCCGGCAAATAGCGGCCAGCCTGGCGCATAAACCAAAAAGGTACCCGCTCCCCTGGGTTTCCTTTCAACGTTTCTAATAGTATTTTACTCATCACAACTCTGCCTATTGCTGACATTTTCCATATTTAGCTCGGATGTGTATTAATCAAGCTCGCTGTTTATATCGCATTACTCTTCACTTAAATAAAAGATATAATAAAAGGTGATTGATATAGTGGAACCCTGTGAATTGTGGGGATAACTGCTTATCCACAGATTTGTCATCAAGCCAATATCAAATGTAAATTGAACGCGGTCACAGTCTCAATTTGTGCATTAAAATAGAACAGGCAGCTACCCGGCAACGGTGCAAGCCATCTGCGTCGACAGCAGATTTAAAAACGGTTGCTGTGAATAACGGGGATAACGATGTAACAGCGCGAGCTGGCACTTTAGTATCCGCTATATGATTTCATGGTGGAAAAGATTTACAACTACCCAAGAAACCACATTCCAATTTGGGCATAAAAACCATACCCTGTTTATGCAGGCAGTTATCAGGTGGATTATCCACATGGTTATACAGAGCTGTCTTATAAGTTTAAAACGACTCGGAGCCAAACCAGCTGGACCCAAATACCTCCCGTCTAAAATAGCCGGGCATGATTACTGATAAAAGCCGTTTGCTGTATATAAAAAGGTTCTAATTGCATGAAATTTGACCATATGGAAACTATTCGAAACGGCGAATATCATCTCCACCTTGTCTCGGATTCAACGGGCGAAACCCTGGAAGCTATTGTTTCAGCAGCCCTGGTACAGTTCGAGGGGGTTGAGGTTCATAAACATTATTGGCCGTTGGTGCGAACAGCCACTCAAATGAGCCGTTTGATGCAGGATATCAAGGAGCACCCGGGCCTGATCATGTACACGCTGGTTAATCAGGAAATACGCGAAGTATTGGACAGCGAGTGTCGTAGTGCCAATCTGCCGGTGCTACCTATTCTGGACCCGGTTATTAATCTTCTTGGGTCCTATTTCGGCGTGCAGGCGTCACACAAACCCGGCAGGCAGCACACGCTGGATGCTGATTATTTTGAACGTATTGACGCGCTGCAGTTTTCCATGGCCCACGATGACGGCCAATTGATCGAAGATCTACCGCAGGCAGACATTGTGCTTATCGGTGTGTCGCGCTCGTCGAAAACTCCAACCAGTATCTATCTGGCTAATAAGGGTTATAAAACCATGAATGTGCCCTTTGTGCCCCATGTGCCAATGCCGAGGCTGTTGGATGTGTTGCGTGATAAATTTGTCATTGGCCTGACCACTAGCCCGGAACGCTTGTCGCAAATACGAACGAACCGGCTTCGCTCCATTAACGAAGACGAAGACGGCAGCTATACGGATCTGCAGCTTATTCAGGACGAGATAAAACAATGTCGGCGTTATTGCACCGACCGAGGCTGGCAGACCATTGATGTCACGCGCCGTTCCATAGAAGAAAGCGCCGCTGCGATCCTCAATCGCTACTACCAGTGGCTGGATGCGCGTGGCATTAAAAAACCATCGATTGCAGAGTAATGCCCAACATTGCCGATCAGCCCCTGATTTTGGCGTCTGCAAGCGCAACTCGAAAAAAAATGCTGATCAACGCCGGGGTAAAAGTTGAAGTTGTGCCCGCGGCTGTGGATGAAGAGGCAATCAAGGAAAGTTTGCTGGCTGAGACCGTACAGCCGCGCGATATTGCGGACAGTTTGGCTGACGCTAAAGCCCGCAGTGTTAGTCTTATGTACCCTGACCGTTTGGTTTTGGGCGCGGACCAGATATTAGAACAAGACGCTGAAATTTTCTCTAAAGCCACAAACCGAAAAACAGCAGCGGCGACCTTAGGGGCTCTATCGGGCAAGTCGCATCAGCTTATTTCTGCAGCGGTAATTTACGGTGAAGGCCGGCCGGTATGGCGGGGGGTCACCTCAGCTACTATGTCGGTGCGCGACCTGTCAGATGGTTTTATCAATCAGTATCTAGAGGCGCTGGGTGACGACGCCTTCTGGAGTGTTGGCTGTTACCAGCTCGAGGGCTTGGGCGCTCAGCTTTTCGATAAAATAGACGGTGATTATTACACAGTTTTGGGCTTGCCCTTGCTGGCTGTTCTTGATTTTCTGCGCAGACAGGGCATGGTGGCGACATGACCATACAGCTTAACCAGCAAAGGTTAAAAGCAGCCGTAATCGGTATGCCGATCAGACAATCGCTGTCGCCGATGATGCACGGCCATTGGTTTGAGGCGTCTGGGCTGGATGGTAGCTACAGTGCGGTCGAAGTTGCCTCCGCTGATTTGGAAAATCAGGTTCGCACTTTCCAGCAAACAGGGTTTACAGGGTTCAACATCACTGTACCGCACAAAACCGCCATCATGCCATTTCTGGACAAATTAGCGCCGTCCGCGCGCCAAGTTGGCGCGGTCAATACCGTGAAAATAGGCAGCGATGGAAAACTAATCGGGTTCAACACTGACGGTGTCGGTTTTATCAAAAACCTCAAAGAACAAGCGCGTGGTTGGCCGAGAGACAAACCGGCTCTTTTGCTGGGCGCAGGCGGTGCCGCCCGGGCAGCGGCAACAGCCTTGTTAAATGACGGCGTTCCGATGATCATGGTTTGCAACCGCACCCGGGAAAAAGCACAGGTGCTGGCGGATAATCTTGGTCGCGGCCGCATTACAGTGGTTGATTGGTCCGAGCGAAACCATGCCGTGACCGGCGCTGGCCTCGTGGTCAACACGACGGTGCTTGGTATGGTGGGCCAGCCACAATTGTCGCTGGACCTGGCCGGTGCGGCGGCAGACACCGTTGTATACGATATCGTCTATAAACCCCTGAATACTGACTTGTTGCAGGCGGCAAAAAATCGCGGCCTGCAAACGGTGGACGGTCTCGGTATGCTGGTACACCAAGGCGCGGCCGCTTTTAAAGTCTGGTTTGATATGGACGTCTCGTATGATGATACCCTGCGCGCGAAACTGATGACAGCACTTGGTGAGGTGAACACATGAAAGTCATCGGCCTTACAGGCTCTATCGGTATGGGTAAGTCTGAAACAGCAATGATGTTTCGCGACCTCGGTGTACCGGTTTTTGACGCGGATGCGACCGTTCACCGATTGCAAGCGAAAGGCGGGCGGGCGTTGCCAGCGATTGACGCTGTATTCCCCGGTGTTGTCGAGGCTGGTCTTTTGGACCGCCAGAGTTTGGGGGCGATTGTCTTTGCTGATGCAGCGGCAAAAAGAAAGCTTGAGACAATTATTCACCCTATGGTCGGCGAGGAACGAGCCATCTTTTTTGCAGAAGCCGAAAAAGATGGTGCAGACTTTGTTGTTTTGGATGTGCCGCTGTTGTTTGAAACCGGCGGCAACACCGCTTGCGACAAAGTCGTGGTTGTCTCTGCCCCGGCGGAGGTTCAGCGCGCGCGGGTGTTGGCTCGTCCCGGTATGACAGCACAAAAGTTTGAGCAAATATTGAGCAAACAGACACCGGATGCTGACAAACGCGCGGGCGCTGATTATATTATTGAAACCGACAAAGGGCTCGATCATGCGCGGGCCGCAGTCGCAAAAATTATCACTGAACTAAAGGGGCAATACCGACCATGAGAGAGCTGATTTTTGATACCGAGACCACGGGGTTTGACCCCATGTCCGGTGACAGGTTGATCGAAATTGGTTTGGTTGAAATGGTTGAAAAATCTCTCACTGGATCAACGTTCCATAAATATGTGAACCCTGAGCGCGACGTGCCCGACAGCGCTTTTAAAGTTCACGGCCTGTCCAGCGACTTCTTGAAAGACAAACCGGTTTTCTCCGAAGTAATGGATGAATTTATTGACTATGTGGGCGAGGATAGCGTGCTTGTGGCCCACAATGCCGACTTTGATATGCGCTTTATCAACTGGGAACTGGAAAACGCCGGACGGCCGATTATCCATAGCAAACGTTTCATCGATACGCTGGCAATTGCACGCACCAAATTCCCTGGTGCCGCCAACAGCCTGGACGCACTATGCAAGCGTTTCGGCGTTAACAACACTCGCCGCACCTTGCATGGCGCCTTAATGGACGCTGAAATTCTGGCTGATGTATATATCGAATTACTGGGTGGCAGGCAGGCAGGCCTCGACCTGGCGGTTGAGAAGGCCGCTTTTGCGTCCGGGCCGAAAAAACAACGCGAGCGGCGCAGTTTCCCGGTAAGCGACGGCGAATTGAGCGCACACCGCGACTTTGTCAAAACACTTAAAAACCCGGTTTGGCTGAACTAAATCTTACTCGATGCTGTTGAAAAACCGGCCCAGTGGAACACCCAGCGGGCAGAATATATCTTTGCCCTGATCACAGTTATACAGGCTGAAGGTTGTGATATCGGCCTGGCCGACAAAATAAGCCTCGGGCACATAACCGATATCGCTAAGGTCGCGGCTGTCCGATGATCCATCGCGGTTATCGCCCATCATGAAATAGTGGCCTGGCGGCACGACATAAGGCCCTGCCGTGTCCCAACGCGTATTGTCTGATCGCTCATAAATTCTGTGTACAACACCGTTTGGCAGAGTTTCGTCATATTCCTTAACCCGTTGTTCGCCGCCGCGATAATCGGTGTAGGGAACTTCGCGCACCAGCGTACGCTCAACCAACACATTATTGATGTAAAGCCGACCATCAATCATTTGAATACGGTCGCCCGGCAGGCCAATCACCCGTTTGATGAAATCCTCATAACCGCGTTTGGGTAGGGTGAATACGGCCACATCACCGCGCTTTGGCGTGTCTGCAAACAATCGTTCTTCGGGGATGAAGGATGGGTCGAAAAAGACACTGTAGCGGTTGTAACCGTACGATAATTTGGAGACAAATATGCGATCGCCCACCTCCAGTGTCGGTTCCATGCTGCCACTTGGAATATGAAAGCTGGTCCAGCCGAAGATACTGAAAATAATATAGAAAACGAAGATAACGACGATGTCTTTGACCAACGATTGATTATCGCTGGAAGATTTGGCGCTCTCTGTCGCGGGCTTATCGATACCCCGAGGCTTTTTGTCTTTGGTGTTTTCCACTGTCACATGAAGGCCTTTGTAATCGCTGTTTTATTAAAGCGTATTGGTTGTGTTTCGAGGCCTGTTAGGCTGGCCGATATCGGCATTGTTGGGCTATTGTATTTTTCGCGATTTTACTGGTGCCTGCCTGCATTGCAATCTTTGATTTTTGTTTGGTACAGCTTCCTGCATTTTAGAACTCTACAGGTCATACAGTAAAGAATGGGTAAAAGAAGCCTGTTTGCCAAGGGCTGGTGTGGAAATTAGAAAAAAAATTTAATTGCGCCAAACCCTTGCGAAGCGCTTGCTTGATCCTTATATAGGCGCTGAAACCGGTGGGCTTCGGGATGTGTTCGGGCCTGCTATCTTACGGAAAATCAACACCCAAGAGGTTGCTTCCGGGTGCCAAATGAGGGCCCAAGCAATCGGCTGTTAAGGGATGAGGTATAAAAATGGCTAAAGTAATCGGTATCGATTTGGGTACGACAAACTCCTGCGTATCCATCATGGACGGGTCAAAACCCAAAGTAATTGAAAATTCAGAAGGCGCGCGCACCACGCCGTCAGTCGTTGGTTTCACCGACGAAGGCGAGCGGTTGGTCGGTATGGCGGCAAAACGTCAGGCGGTAACTAACCCCAGCGACACATTGTTCGCTATCAAGCGTCTTATAGGTCGTACATTTGACGACCCAACCACACAAAAAGATAAAAAAATGGTTCCATACGAAATTGTCAAAGCCGAAGGTGGCGATGCGTGGGTTGAAGCCAAGGGTGAAAAATATTCACCAAGCCAGGTTTCAGCAATGATTCTGCAAAAAATGAAGGAAACCGCTGAAAGCTACCTGGGCGAAGATGTTGACCAGGCGGTTATCACTGTTCCTGCATACTTCAACGACGCTCAACGTCAGGCGACAAAAGACGCTGGTAAAATTGCTGGCCTCGAGGTTCTCCGGATCATCAACGAGCCAACGGCCGCTGCACTTGCGTATGGTCTTGATAAAGAAGAAGGCCACACAATCGCTGTGTTCGATTTGGGTGGTGGTACATTTGACGTATCGGTTCTAGAAATCGGCGACGGTGTATTTGAGGTGAAGTCTACCAACGGCGACACGTTCCTTGGTGGTGAAGATTTTGACATGCGTCTGGTGGATTATCTGGCTGACGAGTTCAAAAAAGAAAACACCGTAGACCTGCGCGAAGATAAAATGGCACTGCAACGCTTGAAGGAAGCTGCTGAGAAAGCAAAAATTGAACTTTCATCGTCGCAGCAAACCGAAGTGAACCTGCCGTTCATCACGGCTGACGCTTCTGGTCCCAAGCACCTGCAGATCAAGCTTACTCGCTCCAAGCTGGAAAGCCTGGTTGAGGATTTGGTCAAGCGTACCCTTGAGCCATGCAAAAAAGCCCTTAAGGATGCAGGCCTTGCCGCTGGCGAGATCGACGATGTTGTTTTGGTCGGTGGCCAGACCCGCATGCCGAAAATTCAGGAAATTGTAAAAGAATTCTTTGGCCGCGAGCCCCACAAGGGCGTGAACCCAGACGAAGTTGTTGCCATGGGCGCAGCTATTCAGGCAGGTGTTTTGCAAGGTGATGTGAAAGACGTTCTTCTTCTGGACGTAACGCCGTTATCACTTGGTATCGAAACGCTTGGCGGTGTGTTCACTCGTTTGATCGAGCGCAATACAACAATCCCGACCAAGAAATCTCAGGTTTTCTCAACCGCTGAAGATAATCAGGGTGCTGTGACAATTCGGGTTTTCCAGGGCGAGCGTGAAATGGCTGCAGACAACAAGCTACTTGGTCAATTTGATCTGGTTGGCATTCCCTCTGCACCGCGAGGTATTCCTCAAATTGAGGTGACCTTCGACATTGATGCCAACGGCATTGTTAATGTGTCAGCCAAAGACAAAGGCACCGGCAAAGAGCAGCAGATTCGTATTCAGGCGTCTGGTGGTCTGTCAGATGACGACATTGATCAGATGGTTAAGGACGCTGAAGCCAACGCCGACGCTGATAAGGTCCGCAAGGAACTGGTTGAAGCCAAAAACCAGGCCGAAGCGTTGATCCATTCGTCTGAGAAAAACCTTGATGAGCACAAAGACAAAGTAGGCGACGAGGATAAAACTGCCATTGAAGCAGCTGTAACGGACTTGCGTTCAGCACTTGAAGGCGAAGACGTTGAAGCGATCAAGGCGAAAACCGAAGCGCTTGCCCAGGCATCTATGAAACTGGGTGAGCAGATTTATAAGGAAAGCCAGGAAGCTGCTGGCGGTGACCCCGACGCAGCAGCGGCTGACGCAGCGGCCAAGCAGGCCGAAGCTGGCGAAGAGGCTGATGACGATGTGGTTGATGTTGACTTTGAAGAAGTCGACGAAGACGACAAAAAGTAATCAGGTGATTTGACCGACACGCTAAAAAATATGCCGTCTCAACATGTTGAGGCGGCATTTTAGCAAAGCGGTTATTAACCCAAATGCTTATCGTTAGAGTTTCGGGAATAAATCAATGGAAAAAAGAGACTATTACGAGCTTTTAGGCGTCGGAAAAGACGCTGACGCTGGGGTGCTAAAAAAAGCGTTCCGCAAAAAAGCTATGGAGTTTCACCCTGACAGAAACCCAGACAACCCGGAAGCCGAGAAGAAATTCAAGGAATTCGGTGAAGCTTATGATGTACTGAAAGATCCGGAAAAACGTGCGGCCTATGATCGATACGGCCATGCAGCCTTCGAGGGCGGAATGGGCGGCCCGGGTGGCGGCGCAGGCGCTGGCGGCTTTGATTTTTCTGATGTGTTTGAAGAGTTTTTCGGCGACTTCATGGGCGGTGGTGGCCGGCGCGGAGGTCGCAGGGGCGGCCCGGCACGCGGTTCTGACCTGCGCTTTAATATGGAAATATCACTTGAAGACGCTTTCAATGGGAAAACGGATCAAATAACCATTCCCACGGCGGTTGCGTGTGAACCCTGTAGTGGTTCGGGTGCTGAGCCTGGTTCAAGTCCTGAAGTGTGCGGCACTTGCGGCGGTGCCGGTAAAGTGCGAGCAAGCCAGGGCTTTTTCATGGTTGAGCGCACTTGCCCCAAATGCCAGGGTGCAGGCCAAACTATTTCCAGCCCGTGTAAATCTTGCCGCGGTGCTGGCAAGGTTCAAAAAGAGAAAACTCTCCAGGTTAAAATCCCCAAAGGGGTTGAGGAAGGCACACGCATCCGCTTATCCGGTGAAGGTGAAGCCGGTGGTCGTGGCGCACCCGCTGGCGATTTATATATTTTCCTGTCAATTAAACCGCACCCTTTATTCAAGCGCGATAGTGACATGCTCTTTTGTCGGGTGCCAATTCCGATGACCACAGCGACGCTGGGCGGCAACATCGAAGTGCCAACCATTGAAGGCAAGCGCGCGCGGATAAAAGTGCCTGCGGGCACCCAAAGTGGCCGCCAGTTCCGTCTTAAAGGCAAAGGCATGCCCGAATTGAACGGTGGATTTGTCGGTGACATGATCATTGAAACCATGGTTGAAACACCGGTGAACCTGACCAAGCGTCAACGTGAATTGATGGGCGAGTTTGCATCTGAAGGCGGGGAAAGTGTATCACCGCAGTCCGACGGGTTTTTCACTAAAGTTAAAGAGCTTTGGGAAGACCTGACAGATTAGTTCTGAACGCAGGTAGATTGCTATAAGGTTGCAAATTCGGCGGAATTTTCTGCCGAGGCGACCGGGGTGGTCAAGGCGATTTACCGGTTCTCATAATATCGCTTTCGCTACTAACCAATACAGTATGAGCAGTATGGTCTGCAGAAATACTGAATTGCTTAACTTCTGGCACCATGTTTTGAATTGTTTCAACAGGTTTGCCGGGCGAATATTGTAGCACGTTGTGTCTGTTTTGATTGCTGACACAATAGAAAGCATTACCCCTGACGAGAAACGCTAAGTGAGGACCAAAAAGCGGAGGCGCGCAGTCGAGCCCCAATGGTTCGGAGGCGTTCATAAATGGCACACCGCTTTGATTGGCAGATACTGAAAATTGATCGCCTGCGAGAAAAAGGGCCCAATTCTCATGGACCTGTTGGGTATTGCCTGTTTGCAGATCAATTTCATAAAGTATCCATCTGCTGTTCTCGCGCACACTGTAAATAATCGTATTGTTTTTGGTCCATCTGGCTGCATAAGCCGGTAATTTAGAAGTGAAATGTTTCACTGTGTTTGGTGTGGTGAAATTCACGACAAACAGTCCAGCGCTGGTTGTTGCAACGATCGAGCGATCATCGAATGACCAATCTAAACCAACTATAACGAGGCCGGTTCTTTTGATATCAATTGTCTTGAGTTCACTAGACTGAAAGTCTTTTAGCCAAAGCTCGCTTTTACCAGTGCGCTTTGAAATAAACGCCATTTTAGAACCGTTACGTGACAGGGTTGGTAGATAGTCCATAACTGAGGAGTTTACTGATAGCTCTGGTTGCCCGTCGACCCATATGTCTCTGTTGTAAAGGTATGATGTGAAAAGATAATCTTGATCGTTCGCGATGCGTTTTGGTGTTTTAATGCGCCGAGAGTCCGAAACCAGGACACGAGATTTACCGGTTGAATAGTCAGTCTCTATCAACTGGTATGATGGATGTTGATCTGGATGAATAATGCTGTTTGCCGGGTGACCCCACACGGCACTATCAACCCGGAACGACCAATTGTGCAGCCGTTGGAAACTATTGTCTTTTGGCTCAATCGCAAAGGCCGTGGTTTGACCGGGAGTTTGATCACTTAGAAGCAGAAGAGCACCAGTTCTCGGGTTGATATCAATATAGTGGTTTCCGCGCCCCTCAGCTAGTGGTTGGGATATCCGGCTTTTGGTGCCACTTTTTAGATCCAAGGAAAAAACCTGGGATGGTTCATACTCATCAGCTTGTTCGGTAAAATACAGCTTGCTGCCATCACTGTTGAAGGCGAGAATTGACCGACTGTTTGCGGGACAAATATATACTGTTTGCTGTGCTGTTGGCTGTTCATCTGAAAACTCAATATAATGAAATGCACAAACCGAACCTTGTATATATTGGTATGCGAGTGCTCGGCTACCCGGAGCCCAGGTTGGACTTGAAACATTGCCGCCTTTTGCGCCAATGATAACAGGCGTACTTTTAGCTGATTTTGTCCAAAACAGATTGGCGCCGGTGTCGGTTTTTTGCGCATAGACTAGTTGAGATGCATCACCGGCCATTGCAGGGTCGAATTGTTCTTCACTCAAACGAAGAAGCGGTGATATGGCTGGTTCGGATTGTGCCACCAATAAGGTGGTATTGCTGTTCATGAGAAGGTACGAAAATACACCGGTCGATATGACTATTAGAATAACAGCAACGCGCATACCGATGTTTCTTGGTTTTTGGCTTATTGAAAGCTCAGCTTTCTGTGCCTTCATGACAAAGCGATAACCGACCTTGGGCACGGTAACGATGAAGCGTTTTATCTTTTCATCGTCGCCCAGCGCTCTACGTAACTGCACCACTACCCGGTTGATGGCCCCATCAGATACAATGTTACCGTCCCAAACCATTTCCAAGAGCTCGTCACGGGTGATGTTTCTTGAGGGATTTTCGAGGAAAAACTTGAGTAGCGCAGATGTTTTTGGTTCCAAAAGGGTTTCCCCTTTATCTTCCAGCAGCACATTTGTTGCCGGGTCAAACCTAAACTTATCTAATTGCCACAGCATCTAGATATTTTTTACCCTCTATCCATTTGAAATTGTTTGATAATCATAAAACATCACAAAATATCACCCGCTTTGCACGACGCGATAATTCACCTCAACTATTGATTGCTGACAGTTCAAGCTTATTCGAGTTTGAGTGAGTTTCAAGCCCTGAACCCTTGAAGCACTCTTTTCTAATAGATGACTGATGGGCTCTTCTTCATTTGAGCAGCCCGATTAAATCCAACTTTCGAGTTTAGAGGAAGATAGCAATGAAAAATATTATTAGGCTGGTGGTACTAGTGGTTATCACGACAGCGGCTCCCCTTGCAGTAAACGCAGACGACTTTGCCGAAATAAAGTCGACGATTCAGAAATATTTTGATGGTACAGAGCAGGGCAAACTAGAACTCTTGTCCGAAGCTTTTCTGCCGACTGCGGAAATACAGTATGTTCTGGAAGACGGTACGCTTGGCCGTCTTCCGTTCCCAGAGTATCTCACCCGCTTTACACAAGGACGCCAGACACAGCGTAAAGGCCGTTTGGTTAGTATTGATGTGACCGGCAATGCCGCTACCGCTAAAGTCGAGATTTTTATGGCTTTAAATGACCGTGTCTACACGGACTATATACTGATGCTTAAGTTGGCTGGTAGCTGGCAGATCAGCAATAAGATCGCTACATTTCGATCGAAGTTTTAAAAGATATCCATCAAACATGCTCAGTGTGTTTGGTGGGTATGCCTGTGCGTTATGGCGGTCACTTTGGGCTAGTTGATGGTAATACTTGACTCTTGCCCCATCGCCGCAAATGCTGCCCTTTAATCGTTAGTAGGAGGCGACGCGTGAAAAATTTGGTTACATTTGGGCTGATGGTAATGATTGCCTTTTCTGCTTCCGCGCAAGACCCGCGGCCTGACGGAGTTACCGGTGCCACCTGGCAGTTTGGCCCGCTTAACCGCTGGGCCTACACCCATATTCGGGAAATTCTGCCAACAAAAGATATTCCCAATGATTACCGCATGGTTCGGCCCTTGAAAGGTTTGTCGAGCGCAGCGGGTAACCTGGATATCGCGCTTGAGGGTAGGCAGGTGCAACTCTCCGCCGCGATGGACCAGAATTACATCGATGGCATTCTGGTGATAAAAAATGGCCAGGTTGTTGTTGAGCGTTATGCCGGAACACTGACGCCGCAGCGCACGCACCTCCTGTGGTCCATCAGCAAAACAGTCACCGGTTTAACAGCGGCCAGCGTAGCGGCAGACGGTTTGATCGACCTTGAAAAAACTGTTGGTGACTATGTGCCCGCGCTCGCTGAAAGTGGCTGGGGTAAAGATAAACTGCGTGCTTTGTTGGATATGCGCGACACCTCCAATTGGAATGAAGATTACAGCGCGCCGGACAGTACTGTGCGACGGCAGGACTGCGCGGACGGTTTACTGACCGGCGAAATGTGTCTGGATACGAAGGTGATCGGTAATTACAAGTTTCTTCCGGCGGTAGGCCGGGACGAAAGCCGTTTCGATACCTTTATTTATAAATCAGGCACAACAGATGTGATCGCATGGGTTCTCGAGGCCGCAACCGGTAAACGCTTTGCTGACCTGGTATCTGAACGCATTTGGAAACCCATGGGCGCCGAACGCAGTGCTGCAATTACCGTTGATGTCTCGGGCTTTACGCTCGCCAGTGGCGGCATGGTTGCAACCCTCAGGGACCTGGCACGGGTTGGCCAGCTAATGCTGGACCGCGGCAAAGTGGGTGATCAGCAGATTGTGCCAGCGAACTGGCTTGATGATATTTTCAATCAGCCGGGTGACCCAAGTTGGTCGTCGCTGAGGCCTGAGGGAACAGCGCCCTATTACCGATCATTTGTTTGGGGCGTCGGCGACGGCAAAGGCACGGTGCAGGCGCGCGGTGTACATGGTCAGATTATTGATGTGTCACCGTCTACCGGCACAGTGGTTGCGGTGTTTTCTTCATGGCCAGACGCATCTGGCGGTGCGCCAGGTGTGGGCGGTGCTGAAACCGATGCAGTTATTCAGGCGCTGAAGGCAGCGGTAAACTAACCAGAACTTTATGTATTTTCGCCGTCCCAATAATCGACAGGCTTTGGGTCAATAACATGCTGTTCGTGCCAACCATCGCTTGTGCCGCCCGGTGCGATACCAGCATTGATAGCGATCTTGCCAGAATTTGGATAGAAAACCACATCGGTTTTTTCCATGGTTGAAAAGCACAGAAACTCAACAAGTGTGTCAGACTGGTTGCTGACCTGATGACCAATACCAGTGCACGCTGGTAAAGTACTGTAGTCTCCTTTTTTCATCAGGAAGGTTTCGTTTCCAACCAGTAGGCTCAGTTCGCCTGCAATCACATAAAGGGCTTCATCGTTGGCCGAATGGTGGTGAAGAGGAAACGCTGTTTTACCAGGTTCAAGCCGGTACAGGCTACACCCAAGGTTACAGCGGTCTGCCTCAGCTCCGAGCGGTTTCCGGTTAACATCAAAACCTCCCGGCCCTGAAAACTCTTCCCACTCAATAGCTTGTGAGCGAACAATAGATACCATAAACCCCTCCTCTTGCTGGCCATATGATGGCTACGGTGACTAACGCCCATTGTATCAGTTCAGTCTGACAGTTTATGTCAGGAGTGACACAAGGCTGACTACGTCAAATATCTTTCCAGCAAAATTACGAGTTCATCAATTAGGGCCTGGGCCTTTTTGGCGTCTTCTTCCTCAAGGGACTGGTCCACCAGAATTGAGACAATCGCAACAATTGTTTTCGTTGCTGCAGTGTGTCTTTCAGGGGCAAACGCAACACCCCCGTCCGAGAGAATTTTTTCTATGAACGCCGCCAAATTGCTGCCGTCACCGGGTGTAACATCCCACATGGAATAGTGCTTGTTTGCCCATTTTGTCAGCGTGCGAAAGTTCGGGTGAGACCGCGCTGTCTTAACGAATATGTTTAGTAGATGGCGAATGGTTTCTGGTATTGGCACGTTTGCTGGCATTGACTTTTGAATGCTAGTCATACTGGATTCGATGTCATCGTATGCCGCACGGTATAACTGATCGAGGATATCAACTCTGCCGTCGAAATACCGGTATATGGAACCAACGGGAACCTGAGCCCGGCGAGCAACTGAAGTTGTGGTTACCATTTCGATATTCCCGGTTAGGACAAAACTGTTCGCAGCCTCCAAAATGGCCTGTTTGCGCGCACGAGCTCTGGCCTGTGTGGGCTCCGGTTTTGGTTCTGGTCTGGCTACAGCAGTTGTCATTCGGTCATTTTAGCGGTCTTTTCAGAAAAGTGAAACAGTTTCATTTTTATTGACTCAAGACATATTCCTGCGGCACTGTCGGCAGCAATAGTAAGGCGTAGTTTTATAAGAGGGGAAATTCATGCGTGTTTTCACAAAAATGATTATGTCGATTGCTGTTGTGTGGGGCTTGTCTCTTGCGGCGGTAGCACAGACGGTTGTCGATGTTTCCGCTGATGGAGATTTCCAGGAAAACCTTCAGGAAGCTCTGATTTTGGCGGAGCCTGGTAGTACCATTCAGTTGCCAGCGGGCAAGTTTAACCTGCTGACTGCTCTGTCGCTTGATGTACCTGATATCACGCTGCGCGGTGCTGGCATGGATGCTACGGTGCTTTCTTTCGCGGGTCAGGTTGCTGGTTCTGAAGGGCTTCTCGTGACCTCAGACGGGGTTTGGCTTGAAGGTTTCGCGGTTGAGGACACGCCGGGCGACGGCATTAAAGCCAAGGGCGTTGACCGTATATCTTTCAAGGACATCCGGGTTGAGTGGACTAACGGCCCGGACGCAACCAACGGCGCTTACGGACTTTATCCGGTGGAAAGCACCAATGTGCTGATCGACGGTGCGCTGGTCAAAGGCGCATCGGACGCAGGTATCTATGTAGGCCAAAGCCAGCATATTATCGTTCGCAACAGCCGCGCGGAATATAACGTTGCAGGTATCGAGATCGAAAATAGCTATTTCGCGGATGTTTTCAATAATGTTGCTATGCACAATACGGGTGGCATTTTGGTTTTTGATTTGCCGAACCTTCCGCAAATGGGTGGGCACAGTGTTCGGGTTTTCAACAACAGATCTGTTAACAATGACACTGCTAACTTTGCACCAGAAGGTAACATCGTTGCCACTGTACCGAAGGGCACGGGCCTTTTGATCATGGCAAATAACAATGTTGAAGTGTTCGGCAACGAATTCGCTGAAAATGCGTCGGCTAATGTGTTGTTGGCGGCCTACCCGCGCGAATACAATGATGACAGCTATAATCCGTTGCCTCGCGGCATTTATGTTTATGACAACACATATGGCCGGGCCGGTTGGGACCCTGATAAGGACGTTAAAAAATTGATCGCGCCGGCTACCGGCCTGCCTATACCGGATATTGTTTGGGACGGCGCGGTTGATGGTTTTTGGTCAGCCTTTTTTGGCCCCGACGAAGGTGACAGGATAGTGATTAATGAAGCGGAAGGTACAACATTTGCCAACCTGCAATTTGTCAAAGACCTTATTTTGCCGTGGGGTGCAGACCCGGCCACCGACATCACTGACCATGCAGGTAAACGACCGCCGCTAGCGAAGGTTCGCTTGGCCCAGGAAAGCACCAAAGCGGAAAGCGCAGAATAAGTGCGTCTGCCTCCCCCCTTAAGCCTGCGTAGTTTGGTTGCGGTAATTGTGGTTTGCCTGTGTTCACCGCCGCTGTTAGCGGACGGCGTCAACGATGAAGCGTTGATGGCCAAACGTCCAGCACGCCAACTGTCGGCCTATGGCTTGTTTTCTGATCCTAGTAGCCAGCAACCCAGTGACGGTGTAGTGCCTTATGGTCTACAGGTGCCGTTGTTTACTGACTATGCCAAAAAATATCGTTTTGTCTATGTGCCCTCCGGCGGCGCGGCAACATATGATGATACTGAGGTTTTTGATTTTCCGGTGGGTTCGGTTCTGGTGAAAACTTTTGCCTATCCGGCTGACTTTCGTGCACCTGATACTAGCATCCGGCTTATCGAGACCAGGCTTTTGATCCACCAGGGCGGCGGTTGGGCCGCGTGGGCTTACGTTTGGAACGATGAGCAAACTGAAGCTACATTGAAAGTGGCGGGCAAAGTTCTTCCTGTGGCCTTTATTGACAATCAGGGCGAGGCGCAGTCGATTAATTACATCGTGCCCAACAAAAACCAATGCAAAGGGTGTCATAGTTTTAACAGGGCGATTACGCCGATTGGACCCAAAGCCCGGTATCTGAACAAAGGTTTTGCCTATGCGGGCGGTAAGGCCAATCAAATCGCCTATTGGCGTGACCGCGCTGTACTGACGGGTGTGCCCGCAGATGACAAATTACCGACAACACCATCTATGGACGACGTTGGCGCGCCCATTGACCGGCGTGCTCGTGCTTATCTGGATATCAACTGTGCCCACTGTCATCGTCTTGAGGGGCCAGGCTCTACCTCGGGTTTGTTCCTGACCTACGGCGAGGCTAACAAAACCGCATGGGGATACTTGAAACGCCCTGTAGCGGCGGGGCGTGGCTCCGGCGGTCTGGCATATGATATTGCACCGGGCGACGCCGATGCATCGATTGTGCATTTCAGGATGGCGTCAACTGATCCCGGTATCATGATGCCTGAGGTCGGGCGAACCATGGTTGACAAGGAAGGGCTGACCTTGATCCGAGACTGGATCAACCAATTGAAATAACCGGCCTTTTCAACGACGGCACAGCCATGGTAGAGATCAGCCAGCGCTATTTTGCATACAAGGGGCGGGGTTGATGGTTAAAATTGGAATTCTCGGTTGTATGGGCCGCATGGGGCAGGCTTTATCTGCGGCGGTATCTCAGGCACCTGATTTGGCGCTTGTGATCGGCTCTGAGCGTGCGGGCCATGCGCTCATTGGCAAAACCGCAATTGAATTTGACACCCCAATTACCGACCAAACCACTGTCGTGTTCGACGCCGCTGATTTGGTGATTGATTTCACCCCACCGGGCAACACGGCAGTCCATGCCCGCCTGGCAGCGGAGAAGAAAACCAAATTATTGGTCGGCACCACTGGCCTGTCCGCCGATGATGAGGGCGCATTGGACCGCGCTTCCCGGCAAGATTGCGTGTTGGCGGGGGGGGGGGGGGGGGGGGGGGGGGCGGGGGGGGGGGGGGGGGGGGGGGGG